>JBIKMD010000523.1:0-4477 GCA_044359465.1 Myxococcota bacterium | reverse complement strand
CACGGAGCCTCGTTTTTTGCAGACCAGCGTTTTCAATAACGGCGGATTTACGCGGACCTTACGCTTGAGCAAACAAGTGCCGCAAAGTCCCGCGATTGGTCTTGGTAGCTGTGTTGAGGGTCAGTTGGATCAGAGTGGTGCTTCACGCGTTGCGGCTTGCGACATGGGTGCGCTCGACGCGACGGATACCGTGCCATTCGTTGTCAGAAGCGATGTGGACGCGCCCGACGTCAATATTGGTGATGGGCAATGTGCGACCAGCACGGGCGAGTGTTCGCTACGTGCCGCAATTCAGGAGTCCAACGCGGTTGCCGATACAAATAGCATTTTGCTCGAGGTCGACGTCGCGCTGACCGTAGAGCTTGCGGGTGTGGCGCACGATTCGAGTGAGGGGCATTTGGAGCTCTCGGGCCCGGTCAATATCGACGGTCAGGGACACACGATTAGCGTCTCTGGCAGTTTTGCTTCGCAGCTCTTTCACGTGCCTGCCGGTCTTGGGGCTTTTGCCTTCTCACTGAAGAACGCCGATGTTCGCGGCTTTGCGGCGAGCACCGGTGCGGGCGCGGTGTTTCTTGCCCCTTCGGGCGGAGCTGGGCCAACGCCGGTCACTGCTCACTTTGAGCGCGTCAACTTTTCGGGCAACAGCGCCTTGAGCGGGACGGTTGCGTCGTTCGCGAGTGCCGCCACTGTTCGCTTTGTTGACTGTGTGTTCACCGGAAATTTTTCATCAGGTGCCACTGGTGGCGTGATCGAATCTTCTGGAACATTGCTTGTTGATCGTTGTCTTTTTGTCGACAATTCCCACGGTTCATTGCGTGTTGTATTTGGTTCCGCTGAAGTCAAAAACTCGACGTTTACGGGTGACAAGATCAACGACACTATTGCGATGACGGGATCCCCCTCATCGCTGCGACTGAGCAATTGCACCATCGCCGCAAATGCTGCGGCCAAGGCGGCGGTCAACGCTTCATTCGGGACGCTCACGCTGATCAATACGCTGATTTCCGACAACACGCCCGCAAACACCATTGGTTCGATCACCTCGGCGGGTCACAACCTCATTGCGTCGTTGAATCCTGCGACCACAACCATCACCGCCAAGGCTGGCGACCGTTTTGGTACGCTAGCTGCTCCTGTTCTGGGCTCCGTGCAAATGGACAATGGCGTTGGTCTGCTCCCAAAAGGAAGCGTCGCTATCAATGGCGGCGATGTGGCCGAGTGCGCCGGAGTGGCGTCAGAACAGCAAGGACAAGCTCGCACCGTTGGCGCTGCGTGCGACATAGGTTCGTTCGAAGCGTCACTGGTGGATCTGAGCATCAGCGCTGTGTTGTCCGCCTCGAGCATTCAACTCGGCGAGTCTGTGTTTCTCACTGCAACTATCACAAACAACGGTCCAGACACGGCAACTGGGATCGAGCTGCTGCCTACAAACGTTGTAGCTGCGCTCGGCGCATTCGAGGTCGTCACGCCACAAGGTACGTGCAGCGGCTTCTCGGTGGCTTGCAACGTGGTGAGCGCCCTCGCGCCGGGTGACTCCGCAAAAGCCACTGTGGAGCTGAGCCCTTCCGCGATTGGAAGCTACACGCTGATCGTCGGTGCGTCCGCGTTGCAGAGTGACCTGATTTTGACGAATGATACCTCTGCTCGTCTGGCACTGACGGTGAAAGACGATACGAGCGTCTCGATCATTGGCGACGCCAAAAGCCCCACGGTGCAGCTGGGCGACACACAAGCGCTCTCCTACACCATTACGAACACTGGCAACTTCGCCGCGCGTGCTTTGCAGCTCAGTTTTAGCGTGCCTGCGGCACTCACCATTACGGGCGTGACAATCGGCGGAGATGCAACGCCGTGCACGCACACTGCGAGCGCTGCGATCTGCAGTGTAAGCTCGCTTGCTGCGCTGGGAAAATTGGCTGCAGAGCTGCAAGTGAGCGCCTCCACCATCGGCCCGTTCGACGTCACAGGTACTGCGAGCGCTGCCAACGCGGGCGCGGCCAAGGCGGGTGCCTCCTTCACTGCAACGGATGACAGCGCGCTCACCCTCGACTTGCTGCACGATGGCGCCGAGGCGAAAGCGGGCGCAGCGGTTAGCTTGATCGCGACCGTGAGCAACACCGGTTCGTTCGCACTACGCGACGTGGAAGCGCATCTTGCGATCCCAACTGGCGCGACGCTAGTGAGCTTGGACGCGCAAGCTGCAACTTGTTCATTCGATACGACGAGCATTTCTTGCGCGCTGCCCACGCTTGCAAAAGGTGGCACATGGCTGGTGTCGCCAATCTTTCAATTCGCTGCTCCGACCACCACCACAGTGAGCGCAGATGCGCTTGCGGCCAACGCCGTCAAAGTGAGCGCGACCTCGACAGACATTGTCGTCAGCGAAGCAGGTGCGACCGGCTCGACGGGTGCGACTGGCTCGACGGGTGCGACTGGCTCGACGGGTGCGGTTACCCCGGGGGACCCAGCCACGGTCGATGCGAGTGCAGGCTTGGGTTCGACCACACCTCCGCCGGATTTGAGTGTCACGCCCTCGGAGCCAGAGACACCGAAGGTTGTTGCAGCACCAAACTCAGGGTGTAGCGCTGCGAATAACGACTTTTCTGGCTTGCTAGGTGCGCTCATTGCCGCCGCGTTCCTTGCGCGCCGACGCTTTCGCTCGCACCGCTAGTCCTTTAAGCACGTAGCTGTTTGATCAGCCCTTCGATCGCCAAAAGTTCCTGCCCAATGGCTTCCATCACAGCGACATCATTCGAAGGCTCGGCTGGCAGCGCTTGTCTAGCGCTCTCGAGCTTTCGTTTGAGCGAATCGCGTTCTGCGAGGGCTTGCGCTGCCGCGAGCTGAGCTTGCACCAAGTCGTCCATGGTTTGAGCAAGCCGGGTTTCCACCTCGCGTAAACGGTCTTCATCCAGGCCCGCCGCGATGTCGTCGCTGAGGGAGTGTACGTTCGCAGGGGCTACGCTCGTGTGTTGCTGCGGCCGCTGCGCGCCAATACAAACGCTGCCGAGAGACAGCCGCTGTGGGCGATCGGCGCAGATAAATACGGAAGCAAGCGCGCTCGCATCATCAACGGCGAGCGTTGCGGTCACGGCTCCCGGCGGTCCCACCCAGGCTGCGTTACCTCGCGCGACTTCGGCACGCTCAACAGAAGCGAAACGCCGCGACAACGCCTGCGACCAGGTGGCCGCATCACCGGATGCCTGGACGACGACCACGCCGCCTTGCGCACGCGCTGCCATGAGCGCTGTCCATGTGTCCTCGCTCAGATCACGTTCATCTGCGCTAATGAAGAACAACTCCACCGAAGCACGCGGGATGACCTGCAGCGCAGACAGGTCTACGTTCACGACGCTCTTTGCGCCGTGGGATTTTATCAACTCCGCCGCTTCTTTACTTCCCAGTACCGAGACCACGCGCTGCTGAAAAAGCGGTTTGGCGAAAGACGTCGCAGCTAAGGTGGAAACGCGATCGTAAGTCATGATCCACTCCGTTCATAGAGGACAACGGCAAGCCATTGCTGCCAAACAGTGCTGCTGCAAGACAGAGAGAACACACTGCTTTGCGTGTGAACGTCTACGTTTGGTCCACGCGGAAATACCTGCAGCTCATGCATGCCTGTGCCCATGCCGGTGCGAAGCCACTTGAGCGCAGCCTCTTTGATGGCAAAGACACATGCGAGCTCGGTGTTCGCGTGTTGCCACGCGCGTTGTTCTTGCGTGGTAAAGGCTTCGTCTCGAAGTGCGTCGCTCATAGGCTCGCGTTTTACGAGATCCACCGCCACGGGTGCGGAGGATGCTACGGCGGCGATCACCCCGTCCACGTGTGAAATGGAGACGTACCCCGGCTGCGGTCCTCGCAAAACGATGGGTGCGCCTTCTTGAACGCCAACGTCTCGGCCAATGATCCACTCGCCCACGCCGAGCCTTCGCCGCAGCGCTTCTTTGGCGAGGGTGCGTCCACCCACAAAGTCGGTGCGGCGTTTCGCGCTCGCCCGTTGGCTGAGCAACGCGCGTTCGATGGGATGTAGTGCTTCGAGCGAACCTTCCGCAGGTCCAACGAGGAGCAGCGCGTGGTCGATTTGTGCTTCCATCATGACACGCCTCGGTTGTCGTTCGCGCTCAGCTTGGCGATGCGGCGCAACAAGAGACCTCGTACATCGAGCAGCACTTCGTCGCGTTCGCCGACGATGACGATGTCATAGAACACGTCTGGGTCCTGAACCTTTACCGCCGTGGCAATGACTTTGGCTTCCTCTGAGATGCCACGGAGTCGCCCGGCGTAGATGCTCTGCACGCTGAACGGGATTGAGACATAGTCATTCAACAAACCATCCCAATTGGCGGCGATTTGAAACGCTGCATCCATCATGAGCGGATCGATCTGGAAGCGTGGATGCGTCGTGTGTGCAAAGAGATCGCGCATCCTCGGTGCTCGGATGCGGCCGAATGCGTTTTGCGCGAGCACTTTAATCCACGCG
>JBIKMD010000019.1:0-12445 GCA_044359465.1 Myxococcota bacterium | reverse complement strand
AGGCAGCGAGTGCGGCACTCAGCGTGACAGCACCGGGACCACCCGCCGAGAGCGTCACGTTTGCAAAGGCAGTCGATGCTGCAGCCGGTTTGTCGCAAGTGACGTTGCTGGTGCCGAGACCGCTGCACGTGAGCCCCGTGACGTCGTCAATGACAGCGTCGCTAGCCGTGGAGATTGTGATGCTGCCTGCATGGTTCATCTCGGGACCGTTGTGCGTCATCGCGAGTGAGAATGTTTTTGTGGCACCGGGCAGCCACGTATCGTTTGGACCCGTGAAACTGAGCGCCAGATCCGTGCCTTTGTATTCGAACGCACCTAGATCGCAGGTAGTTCCCACCGGGCGCGGATCGTTTTGACGATCGGGATTGTTCACTGCGCGCGTTTGCGGCTGGGGCAGTGACGGGCCTGCGCTGGACGACGCAGTGGCCAACACGACAGTGTCGTCACACGACCCTGACGCGCCGTCGACCCCTGGCCCAGGGAAGAGACCCAACCGGTGTGTCGTCGTATCGTAAGGTTGGAAAGCCTGTGTCGCTTGGCGAATGTTGGCGTTTGCGCAGCTAACTGGCTCGGCCATCACGTTCACCGCCGACGCGCTGAGCGAGTCGATGGTTCCGCAGTCGTTGTTTACGCTGACAGTATCGGTGACCGTTCGGTTTCCTCCAAAGAGCGAATTGGCAATACTGAATGCGCCACCCGTCGGGAACCCTTTGTACAAACCTGCGCCCGTTGGGCCTGTCACACCAGCAGGTCCAGGACCGAAGTAACCATGAGTAAAGTAGATCGGGCTGCCTTCGACGCTGTTGTTCGCGATCGTCGAGTAATAGAGACCGCCGCCACTCGTCGAATGTTGATAGATGGCGCCGCCGGCGGCCCGCGCGCGGTTATTGATGAAGAGTGAATTGTGCACGTCCATGGCGCCGCTGACGTACCCACTGCTCGGTTGCGAAATGGCACCTCCGAGGAAATTCGATTCGTTGCCGTCGAACACCGAGCGCACCACGAAGAGTCCAGTGTCCGCCATGTACACCGCGCCTCCGCTCGAAGTAGTCGAACGGTTGCGACTCAGAATGCTGTCGATCAAAAAGAGATAACTGTTGCCAGCAGAAAACGCGCCGCCCGCTCCGGTCGCCACGTTGTTGTCGATAATACAACGCTCGCAGCTAAAGGTGCCGCCAGAGAGCCTGGCAACAGCGCCGCCCGTGAGAATCGTGCTGACGAACCCACTGATGGTGGCGTCGCGCACCAAGGTTTCACCTTGCGTTTGTCGCCATAGTTGTAGGTCTGAGCTCGCGCTCGTGATTGTAAAGCTGCTGCGCGCGCCGGTCGGAGCGATGATCGTGCGATGGGTTCCACTATTTGGATTCAGCAGCATCGCGTAACCAGCACCGGTAGACGCTTCGTTGCTCACGGTGATCGTATCAACGTCGATCTCGATGGTTCCTGTTGGCCCTGCCATCCCCTGACAGAAGGCGAGCTCTTTGATCGCAGCGCGCAGTGTGCACAGGCCGTTGCCAGTTGCCGTTTCACAAGTGAAGTCGGTCGCCGGATCATCCGCGTCGCCCGCATCGTTGACGACGTAGGTGCACTGCGCAGACGCCTGCGACGAAAGCGAGACGATACCGAGGCCGAGCACTAGACCCGCAACCCGGCGTCTACGCAAAAGCCATAACGCGGCGAGCACGGCGAAGAAGCCGCCATCACTGGCGCTGCCACAGCGAAACTGCTTCTGCTTGGTGATATCGAGAGAACCTGTACGATCGATATTCTGACCATCGGCTGGTGTGTCGCCTGTGCCTGAGCCGCTTGCGCCAGGTTCCTGCGCTGGAGCCTGAATGACTTCGATCCCGAAGCGGCTCGTCGCGCTCACCACGCCAGAGCTCAGTGTGAGCGTACACGTTTGCAGGACAGACGGCACACCAAGCTCCGCAGGTCGCACCGTGATGGCAAAGCTCGTGGACGTTCCCGTTGGCAGCACGCCCCCATCGCACGTCGCGCGTTTTGCGGCTTCATCAAAAGTACAGCGCGGGTCGCTGCTGACGAAGCTCAAGCGGGAGTCCCACTCGATGGACGCTGTCGAGGCGCTCGCCGCACCGCCCGAGTTGTTGGTCACACGCAGGCGAAGTTTGTACTCGTCGTCGTTTTCGCCGCTGATTGAATCTATGATGTGGTCACAAGTGAACGCGCCGGAAGCAGCCGTCAACGCTTGGCTGCTGCGCGTAAGTGTTGCCGAATCATTGCCCGGATTACTGTCGCCGTAACTGCTGAGGCCGCTCGTGAGCGTGATCGCAGCGGCCGCGTTCGCAGTCGTAGTAACGGACACGCTCTGGGATGCACTCGAGGCTGGGACGGAGCAAGCCACCGTGCCAGTTCCAAGTCCGCTGCAGGTGAGGCCTGACACCGCTGCGATGACGCCGCCGCTCGAGACGCTCAGGTTCAACGTGCCTGGGTGCGCCATTTCTGGCCCGGCGCGCGTGAGGTCCAAGGTGAAGACTTTGTCTGAGCCCACTAGCCAACTAGTGAGCGGCGCATTGAGCGTGAGGCCAACGTCCGTCCCCTTGTATTCGAACGCACCGAGATCGCAGGCTCCGCCAATGGGACGCGCCTCGTTTAGGCGATCCGGAGCGTTGAACGCGCGCGTATTTGGGGTCGGCCGGTTTGCGCCGAAGCCGGACAGCGAACCCACATAGTCGCAAGCAAACGCGTTCGCGACCCCCGTTGCGGAATCGACGGCTGCACCCGGAAACAGGCCTAGGCGTCCAAGCGTGCTGTCATAGGGCTGGAAGCTGACGGGCTCCGCGTGAAAGGTCGCGTTGTTGTTACAATTCCCCAATGCACCAATGATGTTGTAGGCGAAACCCGTCACTTGGCCGAACCCACTAAGCACACCGCAGTCATCCGCTGTGCGCGTAGCGCCCACGACCGTTTCGTTGCCGCTGACGATGGAATTTGCGAGCTCGAGCGCGCCAATCTGACCTACAGCATAGACTCCGCCGCCCACGGGACCGGTCACGCTCGGTGTGCCTGTGCCGGTACCGCCCGCAAGGAAGGACGCTGAGGGCCCTTCTGCGCGGTTGTTCGCGAGCGTCGAGAAGTAGACTGCCCCGCCCGACGTGGTGTTCGTGTAGATAGCGCCGCCTGCGCTTTGTGCGCGGTTGTTGATGAACAGAGAATTGTGAACTTGCGTCGCGATCGAGTGCTGCCCGGTTTGCGGGTGGCTGATGGCGCCGCCGACACTGGAGGCGCTGTTGCCATCGAACACTGAACGCAGCGCAAAGAAGCTCCCGTTGAGAATACTGATCGCACCACCAGCACCCGCGAGCGCCTGGTTGTTGCGAAACACCGTGTTGATGGCGAGAAATGCACCATTTTCCACGTAAACCGCACCACCACTGGCTGCCTGGTTGTTCTCTACGATGCAGTTTTCGCAGGTGAGCGTTCCGCCTCTGACTAAAGCAAAGGCGCCCGTATCACTGCGTTGAAAGTTACGAACGGTGACGTTGCGAAGCCACACCTCGTTGGTGAAGAGCTCGAAGGCGCGCGAATCTGTATACTGACTCTCAATAGTGAAGCGTGTACGCGGCGCTGCTGGCTGAATGACGTAGGGATTGGCGTAGCCTACGTCGTCATTCAGCGGATAGGCTGAACCCGTTGGGTTCGACGGTCCCGTCAAGACGATGTTGTCGACGTCTACGTAGATGATCTTGACGGTGCTGAGAGGCGGCACACAACCAGAGGCGCCGTTGGCGAGCTCGAGTGCTGCGCGCAGGGTGCAGGGGCCTGTGCCTCCGACTGGACCACTTTCGCATCTTCCGTAAGGGCCATAGTCGCTGTAGCTCAAACCTGAGGGTCCAAGCGCTCCGTCACCCGCGTCATTGACGGTGTAAATACATTGCGCCGCCGCGTGGTTGCTGGCTGCGACAAGCGCTAAAAAACAGGCTGCTGCGAGGACGCGATACATCCCCGAAGCATAGCGTAGGTCAGGGTAGTCGCCAGCTCGCTTTCAGACTCTTGTACGCCTCTTTCGGTAGAGCGACGTACACGGTTTTGGACGGAACCACCCAGCGCGCAAGGGTCTGCATGTCCTCTGCCTTCAGGACGATGTTGGCCGCATCCGGTGCGGCGCCGAGGTGAAAGGAGACGCAGCCCGCCGTTTGCACAGGGAGCATCCATGCATAGGCAAGATCGTCCGTCCGCAGCGGTTTTGCGATCTTCCAATCGGGTTTGACCGCCTTTTTTGCATCGAGGATCATGCCGTATTTTTTCGACCTCGGGTCTTCAATACAAACACTGCCGTCGCTCAATTGTTCGAACTCACTCGAGCCGCCAGGTGGTGCAGCCGTTTCGTAGCCCCTGAGTTTGCCCAGGGCAAACACACCCGCGATTGAACGTGCATCATCAGGCTTTGATGGCGCGCCGCCAAAGCCTTTGAGCGTCACCACGCCTTTGCCCCAGGCGAGTCCGTTTTTGCCGAGCATCACATCAAGCGCGGGCGTCACAGCTTCCCAGCCGCGCGGGCGTTTGGTGTAACGCTGGACTTTCGCAGTCGGTGCGTTCCAATCATCCGCTACGACCAACAGAAGTTGCTCGGCTTTCGCAAGCGCGGCAGGTCGCTCCGGCGCTGGTGCTACGGCAAGAAGGAGAAAGAAAATCACGCGCGTTCGAGCACGATTGAGACGCCCATGCCGCCCGCAGCGCAGATGGTGATCATCGCCGTAGAGAGATTGCGTTCAACTAGCTCGTTGATCATCGTCGTCGCTTGGCGCACGCCGGTGGCCGCAAAGGGATGACCGAGTGCAATCGAGCCGCCGTGCACATTCAGACGGGCGGGATCCATTTCGCCTATCGCCTTGTCTATGCCGAGGCGTTCTTTGTGGAAGGTGTCCGAGGCCATGAGCTTCAAATTCGACAAACACTGCGCGGCAAAGGCTTCGTGCATGTCCATGAGGTCAAGCTGTTTGAGTGTCATGCCCGCGCGCTTTAGCGCGATCGGTGCCGAGTACGCTGGGCCGAGTAGCAGACCATCATTCGGGTCGAGCGCAGCATAAGCCCACGAGCGCACGCGTGCGATGCTCGTGTAGCCGAGCGCTTTCGCGACACTTTCTTCCATCACCAGCACTGCAGCTGCGCCGTCCGTGAGCGGGCTAGCATTGCCTGCTGTGATGGTTCCTTCGCGGCTGAACACTGGGCGCAGCTTGGCGAGCTTCTCCTGCGTGGTGTCTGCGCGCACGATGTTACCTTCGTACACTTGTTCGCCGCTGCGCTTCTTGACCGGTACGATCTCTTTCACGAAGCGATCCGCTGCGATGGCTTTTGCTGCGCGCTGGTGCGAGAGGGCCGCGAACTTGTCTTGTTGGTCGCGCGGAATCGAGAAGATCTTCGCCATCTCCTCGCAGTGTTCGCCCATCGTTTTTCCAGTGTAGCGTTCCGAGATTTTTGGCACCTCTGGAAGCAAATCGGAGAGCGGAAGTAGCTCCTTTGCGAGCTCCAGGGTTTGTCCTGGCGTCTTTTTACCGCCGTAAGTGAGTCGCGCACCAAAGTGCACGAGCTTTTGCGGGACCGGCATTTCTGCGTTCGATGTTGAGTCGGATCCACCGGCGAGCACCACGTCCGAGTGCCCACGTTCCACTTCTTCAATCGCCGTGGTGATCGCTTGGATGCCGGTGGCGCAAGCACGCGTCACCGTGAGGCCAGGGATGTGCCGCGGAAGGCCGAGCTCCAGAACCAACTCCCGCGCCGTGTTTGGGGCACGCATGGGCAAGATCACCGAGCCCCAGACCACCGAATCAATGCGTTTGGGATCGAGCCCTGTTTTTTGCAGCAGCCCAACCGCCGCTGCACACGCTAAATCGAGCGTGCCGTGCTCCATCAATTCGGTCCACGCTTTTACGAACGGGGTGCGCACACCCGCGACGATCACTGCCCGCCGTGGCTTCTCTGTACTTGCTGCAATCTTTGCCATGACACACCTTGTTTAAGCGACGCGCTTTTCGGAGACGCGGGTTTCGGCTTCGGGGGAGACTTGGGTTTGTGCGAGCTCGTCGATCCAGTCGAGCACGCTGGTGTCGCCGCCGCGAATCTCGTCGGCCATGTGGCGGATGCGAGGCATCATGCGGCGCGCGTAACGCTCAGCTAGGACGCGGCGCTCTGGATGGAGCTGCGCTTGTTTCGCCAGGATGGTCGCAATCTCCACATCTACGAGCATGCGCGTCAGCCGTTCGGCGTGCAGCAGCCCGTAAGAGAAGTCGGCTTTCATATCCCAATCACGCATGAAGTCTTGGGTGATGTAACGCGGCCACTCATGGGCAGGCATGTCACGCAGTGCTTGGCCAATCTCTTTGCGGATCTTGTTACCGGCGACCCGGCCAATCAAATGCGTGATGACTTTTGACACTTCAACCCGCGCAGCATGCACGTTACGCTCGAGCTCGCTCTTGGCGGTAGAGGCTCCGATCGTCGCCGTGCTGAGTTGTTTGGCAAACTTCGTTGGGTTCTTCAGCACGCTCATCAAGCGGTCTTTGAGCACCATGAGCGCTTGGATCTGTGACGTGCCTTCGTACACAGGAATGACGAGCGAGTCGCGCATGAGCTTCTCGGCACCGTATTCCTGCATGTAGCCTGAGCCGCCGTGGATCTGCATGTTCTTCCGCGCGTGCTCGACGGCCTTTTCTCCGGCAACGTACTTGAGGAGCGGGGTCAAATCGCGCGCGCGTTTTTTGTACTTGGCAACGAGCCCACGCAGGCGCTCGGCTTCGGCCGGATCCTTTGGCGGCGCGTAACGCAGGATCAAATCGTACTTGGTGCTGAGCTCAGAGTAGTTGATGCACTGGAACGCCATGGCGCGCATGCCGCGAATGTCTAGGTCCATGTCCATGAGCATTTCGGCGACCATCTCGTGTTCGATGATGGGTTTGCCCATCGACTTACGCACTTTGGCGTAATCGAGCGCTTGCCGGTACGCCGCTTCGCAAACGCCAACGGCTTCAAAGCCAACCGCCACGCGCGCGCCGTTCATCATGAACAACATGAGCTCGAAGCCTTGGCCTCGTTTGCCGATCAATTCTGCTTCGCTGTCTTCGTAAACCAGCGAGCAAGTGGGCGAGCCGTTGTGCCCAAGCTTGTGTTCGACTTTGTCGATCTTGACGTTCTGAATGGTTTTGCCATCGCGCACGATCTCGCGGCGACACAAGAAGAGCGATAGCCCCTTCAAACCATCGAGCGCGCCGCTGCCTGAGCGTTCTTCGGTGCGGGCAATGACGATTTGGTACTGGCCGTGACCGCTGGTGATGAAGATCTTGTTCCCGTTCAAGTACCATTTGCCGTCGCGCAGTGTGCCGGTGGTGCGCATGGCCGCCATGTCCGAGCCGCAGTCTGGTTCGGTGAGCACCATACAACCCCAAGCTTTGCCTTCGGCGATCTCGCGGATTTCTTTGTCCCAACGTGTTTTGCCAAGGTTGGGGTGCTCGGGATCAGGTGTGACGGAGCCTTCGAGCGCGGAGTAGGCGAGCAGTGCCATGGCGCCGCCGTTGTGAAAGCCAATGTGGCTCATGGTGCTCACATCGGCGCGGGCGAGCAGCTCGTTGGCGACGAAGGACAGACCGAGCGGACAGTTCGAGCCGCCAAGCTCGCGTGGCAACGTCATTCCAAGCAAGCCCGCTTCGGCGAACTTTTTCACCAGCTCGTCGCTCTCTTTGGGCATGACGACTTGGCCGTTTTCGAGCCTCGTGCCTTTGCGATCGATCGCCGCAGCACGCGGTGCGAGCTCATTCGCGGCGATGTCGCCCGTGAGCGTCATGACTTCATCGTAAAACGCGCGCGCTTCGGCGAGGTTCTTGAAGCCGCCGGGCAAGGTGTAACCAAGCTCACTCGTGCTGGCGAGCTCCTCCCAGTTCAGACCGTGTTTGTATTGCCATTGCAGATCGTCGTTGTCGGTAAAGAAGTTGGCCACTGTAGTCTCCCTTAGGCTCCGATGAACATGCCGCCATCGACGCGCACTGTTTCCCCGTTCACACCAGCCGATGCCTTAGACGCAAAAAACGCGACGATTTCGGCAATGTCTTCTGGCTCACCCGCTTGCAACAAAGAGATGAGTTGTTTGCTCATCTCGCGATTCAAAATTGGCACTTCACGCGTGAGCACGGTGTCTATGAAACCCGGCGCCACTGCGTTTACCCGCACGCCCTTTTGCTTCAATTCACGTGCGCTCGCGCGTACGTGGCCAATCACCGCCGCCTTGGAAAGAGTGTAATTGGTTTGCCCAAAGTTGCCAGCGATGCCGACGACCGAGCTCAAATAGATGACCGAGCCCGGCTGCGTGCCACCACGCTGCGCAAGCCAAGCGTCAGTGGTTTTTACCGCCGCTTCGTAGTTGACCTCGATCACCTGGTTCCACTTTTGGATGTCCATTTTTGCGAAGGTTTTATCGCGCGTGATGCCTGCGTTGTTCACGAGCACGGTCACTTCGCCAAGCTCCGCTTTGGCCCGTTTGAGCATCTCTTTGACGTCGGCTTCGATGCACACGTCCGCAGGGACGAAGTGCGCCCGACCTCCAGCTTTGACGATTTGAGCCGCGACCTCGCTACCGGCCTCTCGGGCGCCCGGAAGGTCGACGATGGTCACTGCAGCGCCTTGGCGTGCGAGCACCGCCGCGATCGATGCGCCAATACCGCGTGCGCCGCCGGTGACTACTGCGTGTTCTCCCTGCAGCGAAAGGCCGCCCGTGTCGCCGTCGTTTGGCGTCAAGCGTAGGCGTTGTGAGGTGACATAACGTGCGCGATCGCTCGCGAAGAAGCTCAGGGCAGACGCGATTGCTTCGGGTTTGGTGCCATGCGCAATCTCGACTGCATTCACCGTGATGGCTTTGGGACCGAGCTCGCGTGCAAGCGATTTGGTGAAGCCGAGCACGCCTTCTGCGTTCGCTTCTTCTTGCACCGACGGCTTCTTGGACAAACGTGAGATGAGCAGAACGCGCGCGTGTTTGGCGAGCTTCGTCAGGTTCGGCTGAAGCAGTTGAAAGAGTGCTTTGGGACCGCCAAACGCATCGACTTCGATGATGAGTGCGTCCACTGGGTCACTCGCCTGTAACGCTTTGCCAAGGGCGTCGCTGTTGCTGCCAACGCTGACAGCGGTGGGGCGACCCGCGCTGCGAGAAATGTCTGCCGCACCATTTGCGTGCGCCTCGGCGCCAACGATCACAAAACCTGCTCCTAGCTCCGAAAGTGAGCGCACGATGGGCGCCGAGTCTGCGGTGACGGTGAGCAGCACGCGGCGATTGAGCAGCGGGCGGAGCGGGTCATCACCGAGCGCGCGGCGGACCAGCGTAGGCAGTTTGATCGGGAGGGGAAGCTTGGAGACGAGCTTTCGAACCGTGGGGTTTTGTTGCAGCGCGGTGATTTTGTCCATGTGCGTCATTTCCCTTCGTGACGCAGCCAGACCAGGTCCCTGGCTGCAATGCAAGGCCTCTCTACTCGCGAGTCGATTAATGACCGTAGCCCTGTGGCGCCGCGCTTGCCACGCCTTCCTGAGATGGCTAGTGGCGCCTGCATGAAGCTCATCGAATGCGTTCCGAACGTTAGCGAAGGTCGCGACAAAGCCCTCCTTGCCGAGCTGGCGCGCGCTATCGAATCTGTCACCGGTGTGTCGCTGCTGGACATGGATCCAGGCGCAGACACCAATCGCACCGTGTTCACCTTCGTAGGTGCGCCGGCGGCCGTGAGTGAAGCCGCATTCGCGCTCATCAAACGCGCGCGTGAGCTGATCGATATGCGTGCTCATAAAGGGGCACACTCGCGCATTGGTGCCACAGACGTCACGCCGTTCATTCCGCTCACCGATGCCACGATGGAAGACTGCGTCGCGCTCGCCAAAGCACTTGGTAAACGCGTTGGCGAGGAACTTCAGATCCCTGTCTATTTATATGAGGCCGCCGCATCGAAGCCCGAGCGCCGCAACCTCGCAGACATTCGCAAAGGCGAATACGAAGGCCTCGCCGCCAAGCTCGCGGACGCGGCATGGAAACCAGACTTTGGGCCGGCCACGTTTGGTGAGTCGCAAGCGCGTTCTGGCGCGAGTGTTATTGGCGCGCGGCCTTTCCTCGTTGCTTACAACGTGAACTTGAACACGCGTGACAAGAAGGTGGCCAATGAGATTGCCTTCAACATTCGCGAGAGCGGCCGCGCCAAGAAAGACAGCAGCGGCGCATTCGTGTTCGACGACAAAGGTGCCAAGGTCATGGTGCCCGGCACGCTGAAGACGGTCAAAGCCACCGGCTGGGTGATCGACACCTACGGCTGCGCACAAGTCAGCATGAACCTGACGGACCTAGGCCAAGTGGGCGTCGCCAAGGCCTTCGATGAATGCGAGCGCCAGGCGGCTGCACAGGGCGCACGCGTCACTGGGAGTGAGCTCGTGGGGCTCATTCCAAAAGACGAGCTGATCGCAGCGGGCAAACACTTTCTCGCCAAGATGAAGAAGCCAACCTTCCTTCCCGAACGTGAGCTCATGGACATTGCCGTGCGCTCGCTCGGCCTCAATGAGATTGCGCCGTTCGATATCGACAAGAAGGTGATCGAATACCGCGTGGCGAAACAGCGCCAACTGGCGTCCATGTCGATCATTCAATTTGCGGACCAACTGTCTACCGATTCGCCAGCGCCCGGTGGTGGCTCCGTGTCCGCCATGGTGGGCGCGATGGCCGCCTCGCTCGGGAGTATGGTTGCGGCGATCACGGCACAAAAGAAAGATTACGCGCCGGTGCTCGCAGAAGTGAGTGAGCTTGGCGCCAAGGCGCAGGTGTTGAAGCAGAAGTTGCTCGATGCGATCGATGACGATACCGACGCGTTCAACGCCGTCCTCGATGCGATGCGCATGGCCAAGGCAAGCCCGGAGGAACAAGCGCTTCGCACGCAAGCGATGGAACGCGCGAACCAAGGCGCGACGAGCATTCCGCTCGAAGTCATGCGTCTTGCGTTGGAATCACTCAAGCTCAACGCCGTGCTCGCGGACAAAGGGTTCAAACAATCGCAGAGCGATGCTGGTGTGGGCGCGCTTGCGGCCATGACCGCGCTGGAAGGCGCATACTACAACGTGCGCATCAACCTGCCCACCGTGACGGACGAGGCGTTCAAAAAACGCGTCACGAGTGAAGCTGCCGCGTTGTTTGGCGAAGCGCAAACTCACGTCGCCAAGGCCCGAGCAGCGCTGGAGCAAGGGCTCTCGGGTTAGGCCTCTGGCGCGAGGGTCGCGCCTGACTATTGGCGGCTTGTTGCTCACGCTGTGCGTGCGTTCCCTGCTTGCGCTTTGTGGACGAAACACGGAAGCTCACGCGATGTGGCGTCTGATCGGTCTGCTCCTTCTCCTTACATCGCTGCGCGCGGAAGCTCACGAAGGAGATGCCCTGACGCTGCGGCGTTTGAACGACGCGGTCGCGCGTTTCTCCGACGATCTTAGCCTGCATATGCAACGCGCCGATCTGGCTCGCCGTTTGAACGACAGAGAAGTCGCGATGCAGGAAGTACTTTGGCTTTCGCGGGGGCCGATCGAACGACCGGACACGGCCATGCTGATTGGCGAGCTCTATGAGACACTTGGCGATCAGCGCAGTGCGTTGGCTTTCCTGCGACTCGCAACCGAGCTTGCTCCCTGGTTCGCACCGGCGCGACTGCGCTACGCGCAGGCACTGGCCACGGTGTCGCCAAAGGCGAGTGCCCTCGAGTTTCAAGCGGCCGCGCTGCAGAGCACTTCTCCCGATGTGTGGTTTCTGTGTGCGAGCCATTGTGCGAGCCACCCGTCCATTTGTGATGCGGCCGAGTGGTTTCTGCTCGGCTACGTGGCGCTCGGCGCACCTGCGCTTCAGCTTTCTGCGGCCCAAGTGCTGGTGACGCGGGGAGCGCATGCTGAAGCCAAATCGCTTATCGACGCAGCGCTAGCAGTGCGACCAAGCTCCAAACTTTGGCGCGAGCTGCGCGCTTCCATCGAGGAACAATCACAGTGATTCGCTGGTGTTTTTGTGTTTGCACTGCGGCCTTGATGCTGTGCTCGGCTGCCCCGCTAGCAGCGCAAACGCTCGAGCGAGCCCCGTATGTTCAACAGACCACACCCACGTCTGCGGTGATCGTCTGGCGCACGATGGCAGCGTCAACGGGTAGGCTCGAGGTGGGTCGAAGCCCCGCGTCGCTTACGCTGATTGCGGATCAAGGAAGCGCAACGGACCACGCCATCAAGGTGAACGGCCTCCTTCCTGGCACGCGATATTTCTACGCGATTGGCACCCAGTCGGCTCGGCTTGCAGGCGGCGACTATCGGCATTCGTTCAAGACGGCACCGGCCAGCGGCAGCGCGGCCAAAACGCGCTTCTGGATCCTTGGAGATTCCGGTTCGGGCGCCGCTGCGCAGCGAGAGGCTCGCGACGCCATGCTTCGCTACACAGGGCGTCATTTTCCAGACG
>JBIKMD010000521.1:0-4518 GCA_044359465.1 Myxococcota bacterium | reverse complement strand
CTGCGAGTTGGTAATGGCGCAGCGTTTCTTTGAGCTGCATGTTCTCTAGCTTGAGTCGTTGTTGGTCGATGCCTCGCTGAACGATGTGCACGACTTCTTCGACTTTGAACGGCTTGAGCACGTAATCGAACGCGCCGCGCTTCATGGCATGGATGGCGGACTCAACTGTGCCGAAACCCGTCATTAAAACGAGCGCCGCTTCGAGGTTGCCCTCACGCAATTTCTCGAGCAGCTCGAGGCCGCCCATAATCGGCATTTTGAGATCCGAGAGCACCAAGTCGAAGTGCGCCTTTTCGAGCTCCTGCAGCGCGACGCTGCCGTTTTCCGCAGTGGAGACCTGGTAGCCCTCCATCGAAAGAAAATCGGCGAGAATGTCACGGATGGCCTGCTCGTCATCGACGACCAAAACACGTGGGATGGCTTGGGGTTCTGGCTGTGCGCTCTGGAGTTGAGTCAAATGAAACCTCCTGCTGCGCCACCGCGCTTCAGACGTTGATTATTCCCCGCGTCAGCAAAAACTCCCAGAAAACTTTTCCAGATGTGCGCTTCTTCGGCATACTGAACGCCTTGAGTACAGAAAGCCCCGAGACAGACAAAACTCCGCTCCTCGTCGTGGACGATGAAGAGACCTTGCGTCACATGCTGACGCTGCTGCTCGAGCGCCAAGGCTTTGCGGTGACCGTTGCGAGCAGCGCCGAGGAAGCACTGAAAATCCTAGAGGCGGAGAAGCCTTCGCCCAAGATTCGTTTGGTGCTCAGCGACGTGCGTATGCCGGAAAAAGATGGCCGCTGGCTGCTGGAACAAGCGCGCGAAGCGTCGCTGCGGGTCGCGTTCGTCATGATGTCTGCTTATGTGGATCAAGACGTGGCAGTAGAGTGTCTGAAGCTCGGCGCACGAGACTATATTAGCAAGCCCTTCAAGCCTGATGAGCTCACACACAAGCTGCGCCTCGCGCTTTCTGTGCTGGCGCTCGAGTCTGAACGGACACTGCTGGCACGGGAAAACCAGCGCCTGCGCGGCGAGCTGCAACTCACCGGTGCCACCGGCGGCATTGTGTTTGGTTCGCAGAAAATGCGTGACGTGATGGGGCTCGTCGCCAAGGTTGCCAACTACAAGTCGACGGTGCTGCTGCTAGGAGAGAGTGGCACGGGCAAAGAGCTGCTCGCGCGCCTCGTGCACGACCGTTCGCCCCGGGCGCAAGGGCCCTTTGTGGCAATCAATTGCGGCGCCATTCCCGAGACGCTGCTCGAGAGCGAGCTCTTTGGGTATGTGAAAGGCGCGTTCACGGACGCCAATCGTAACAAGTCTGGACTCGTCGAAGAGGCGAACGGCGGAACGCTGTTTCTCGACGAAGTGGGCGACCTCCCGCTCATGCTTCAAGTGAAGCTGCTGCGCTTCCTTCAAGAAGAAGAGTTCCGCCGGGTGGGTGACACGGCAACCACCAAAGTGGACGTGCGGGTCGTTGCTGCAACGGCTCGTGACCTGTCGACCATGGTGGAAGAAGGCACGTTCCGTGAGGACTTGTTCTATCGCTTGAACGTGCTGCAAATTCGTATTCCGCCGCTGCGCGAGCGTAAAGATGACATCGCGCTGCTGTGCGACCACTTCGTCGACAAGTACCGCGCGCGGCTCAAGCGCGACATTCAAGGTTTCACCGCGAACGCGCGCCGCGTGCTGCTTGGTTACGACTGGCCCGGAAACGTGCGTGAGCTGGAAAACGCTATCGAGCAGGCCATGGTTCTCAGCGACAACGACGTACTCGCGCCAGAAAGTTTCCCCGAAAAGATCGTCGCAGCCCGGCCCGCGCGCGCGACCCAGGCCGTCATTGATTTGCTTGATCCCTCCACGCTCTCGGTAAAAAAAGCGACGCGCACGGTAGAAGAATATTTGATCAAGAAGGCGCTCGAGACCACAAAGGGCAACCGCACCAAAGCGGCGGAGCTTCTCGATCTGTCCCACCGCGCATTGCTCTACAAAATCAAAGAGTTCGGCATCACGTAGGTGCGCAGAGTACCTTTCGTGCAGAAGTCAATCGTCGAGGGTTAATTAACCCTAGTTAACCCTCTTTGAGCCGTTGTTTACCTGCCATTTCGTCCCTTTTAATTTGCGGAACCATAACTCGCAGGTACTATTCGTCTTGCGGAGTGAAAATGGGGAACAAGCTACGCGCTTTTCGGGAATCACAGTTACTCACGAAGGCAGAGCTAGCTCGCAAAGCGGGCATCTCCACGCTGACGATCGACAGAATCGAGGCCGGCTATCCCTGTCGCATGGACACCAAGCGCAAGATTATCCTCGCGCTCGGTCTCAAGATTTCAGACAAGAACAAGATCTTCCAAGATCAAGAGCTGGGGGCTGAAGAACGCGAGCCCGCAGTCGTGAGCGCTGGTAGCGTGAGGAGTCGTCATGGCACGCGCTAAGCCCATCGTCGGGCTCGATATTGGATCGAGCTCGGTCAAAATCTGCGTTTTGAAGCCAACCAAGAAGGGCTTCGCGCTGCAAAGCTTCGGTATGGTTCCGCTGCCGTCCGAAGCGATCGTTGACGGTGCGCTCATGAACTCGAGCGTCGTCACTGACGCCATTGGCGAGCTCGTGCGCAGTCACAAAATTCGCATCAAAGAGTGCGCGATTGCCATCAGCGGTAACTCCGTCATCATTAAGAAGATCAACCTGCCATCGATGACGGCAGATGAGCTCGACGAACAAATTCGCTGGGAAGCTGAACAGTACATTCCGTTTGACATCAACGACGTTAATCTCGACGTGCAGATCTTGCGCCCCGCAGCCACGCCGCAAGCACAAATGGACGTGCTTCTGGTGGCCGCGAAGAAGGACATGATCAACGACTACGTGCAGGTCGTCACTGAAGCGGGTTTGATCCCGACGATCTGCGATGTGGATACCTTCGCCGTGGAAAACGCGTTCGAGCGTAACTACGATATCTCTCAAACCGAGACGATCGTGCTCGTGAACATTGGCGCCGCCAAGGCGAACATCAACGTGCTCTCGAAGGGCGTCTCGTCTTTCACGCGCGACATCAACGTGGGTGGAAACGCATTCTCGGAAGAGATCCAAAAACGTTTGAACGTCAGCTACGACGAAGCCGAAGCCTTGAAGATTGGCGGCGGCGCGAAAGATACCGACGGGGTCGTACCGCAAGAAGTGGAAGCGGTGATTCAACAGGTGAACGAGCAAGTCGCGAGTGAAGTGCAGCGGACGCTGGACTTCTACGCGGCGACCTCCGCCGACAATCAGTTTGCGCGTGTCTACGTGAGTGGTGGCAGCGCCAAGTTAGGCTCGCTCGCCAAGACGCTAGAGACGCGAATCGGCGCACCGGTCGAAGTGATGCAGCCGTTTCGCCGGCTCGAGATCGACGACCGCAAGTTCGACAGTGAATACATCAAGAATCTCGCGCCCCAAGCCGCCGTCAGCGTGGGCCTCGCGATGCGTTACCTCGGGGATAAGTGAGAAGCGCGAATGATTAAGATCAACTTACTCCCAGTCAAGCGCAGCAAGAAGCGGGATGCCGCTACGCGCGAGCTCGCTATTGGCGGCAGCATTGCGGCAGTAGTGTTGATTGGGCTCTACACTTGGTACGCGGTCATGGACAGCAAGCTGACCACGGTCACCGAGAGCGTGAACAAGTCGCGCGCAGACATTGCGCGGATTGAACAAGACATCGTCAAGGTCGACGAATTCAAAAAGAAGAAGCGTGAGCTAGAGCAAAAGCTCTCAGTCATCGAGGAGCTCAAAGCCAAAAAAACCGGCCCGGTCAAACTGCTCGATGAGCTTGCGACGAGCATGCCTAAGCGAGTGTGGATCACCAGTTTCGAAGAAAAAAACGGCGTCATGATCATGGAAGGCGGCGCCGCGGACAATGACGAGCTCAGCGAGTTCCTCTCGTACATGACCAAGCGCACCAAGTTCTTCACGGGTGTGACGCTCATTTACTCGGAGACGACGCCCGCTGTTCAGGCTGCGCCTGGCACCCCGAAAGAGCAAATACTCGGACCCACCCAGCCCTACTTCAAATTCAAGCTCAGCGGCACAGCGGCCTATGCCGGCATCGCCGCGGTCAGCAAAGACAAAGAGAAGGTGAAGTGATCCATGGATAAATTCCTAGATGACTTCTCGAAGATTCCTCAGAAACAAAAGCTCGCAGGGCTCGTGGCCCTCGTCGTTGCGCTGCTCGCACTGCACTATTTCTTGATCTACGACGATCAAAGTACGCAGCTCGAAGCCCGGACAGCAGAGGCAAAACGGCTCGATGCCGAGCTGTACGAGAAGCAAGCGATCACCGAGAACCTCGAGAAATACAAAGTAGAGGTCAAACGTCTCGAAGGTGAGCTCGAGCGCGCCAAAGCCTTGCTCCCAGACGAGGGTGAAGTGCCTGCGCTGCTCGCCAAGATCGACGCGCTTGGCACCCGTTCAGGTCTCGAGATTTCGCGCTTCGAACCGCAAAAAGAAGAAATGAAAGATTTCTACGCGCGCCTTCCGTTCAAGCTGAAGGTGACCGGC
>JBIKMD010000519.1:0-4520 GCA_044359465.1 Myxococcota bacterium | reverse complement strand
AGGTGACGAGGGTTCCGAGATCGAGCGGTTGCAATGGGAGCGCCGTGTAAGTGACTCCGTCATCATTGCTGATCTCCACTAAAACAGACGCAGCCGCAGCGGCGTGCGCGTCGGAAGTCGTGTAGTTGATGATCTGCATAGAGCCAGTGGCGAAGGCATCGTTCGTGGCAAGATCGGAGAGCGACACAGTAGGCGCTTCACGATCGAGAACGACCGTCAGCGACGTGGCAGTCTGCGAGGTGTTCCCTGCAGCATCACGCCCCCAGACGTAAACCGTGTGCATCCCGTCTTGATCGGGCACCTGCTGCGTGAGGTCGACGCTGCCAGCGCCGCAATCCGCAAACAGCATGGCGTTGGCGTTCAGCCCAACAGCGACGCTTGCATGCTCACCTGCGGTGCATGTCACACGAACGATCGCCTCTCGCGAATTGGTGATCGCTGGTGAGGCAAGAACAGCTGCGGGCGCGGGAGGCGGCGTGACGTCTGGTACACTCGCGCTCGGCACCACGATGGCAAACGGGTTGGACACTAGCCAGCCCACACGCCCAAGTGCGTCTACCGCAGCCAAGCGTACCCTCGCGTTCGGCGTCACTACTTTGGCGAGCAACGCAAACGAGGTGGCGGCGCGATCAACTTCGAACGACTCCGTCACCGTTTGCCCATTGCTCGCGTAGGACAACACCAGACCGATGAGCGGTTTCTCCGAAATGACGCTGAAGTTGCTCGTCCAAGTCTCTCCTACGAACAAGCTTGCTGGCGGCTGCTCGAAGCTCACCTCGATTGCACCGTCCGCGTCTGCGCGCTGTACCGAGAACGAATCAGGCAGCGCCACATCGCTCAGTTTGATCACCGACACGCTTTGCGAACGACATGCTAGCTCGAGAGACAACACCGCAAGCAACGGGAGCACACGGAGGAAGCGCATGGATCTGAGGGTCACAGCATGGAACGAAGGGCGCACGCGTTTTTTTGCCACGCGCGCACAATAAACATGGAAAGCAGCTCACATTTGGCGCCACGCCTCAAAAGGAAACAACCTGGCGTTCTCCTGCTTCATAAGCACTGCCGTTCCAGGCACGCCGATCGAGAACCAATGAGCGTGCTGCGGCATCGATCGCATACACGTTGTAACCGCAAGGCAAGTGCAAATCAGTTGCGCTCCCCGCACAAATGATTCGCCGTTTCTCTGACTTGATGTTGAACGAGCGGTGCATGTGACCGTGGAGCACAAGGTCCACCGCTACATCATCGGAATCGAGCAGTGCCAGCAGCTCGAGGTCATCCTCGATGCGATGGTTCGGCGTGTCGCGTTCTCCGCCAGGGCGCAGCAAACCGTAATGCAGCACCAAAATCGTGAGCTCGCCCTTCAGTGAGGGAGCGAGCAGCGTCTTCAAAGCCGCGCGTTGCTCCGGACCACACCAGCCGCTGGACTTGAAGTTCGTTGGTCTGCACACGTCTATGCCCACAATGCGTACTGGACCGACGCGCTTTTGAAACGGGAACACGCCGCCCTCACACAAGGGCGCAAAGTGTTTCTCGAACAACTGACGGCTGAGTGCATCCTGTACGTAGCGGTCGTGGTTCCCAGGAATCACAGTGTAGCGCGCGGGCGCAGAGAGACGTGCCCCAAACGCCCCGGCCACTCCGTCCAGCTCTTCCCGCGCAGCGACCGCAGACAAGTCGCCCGTGCAGATGACGTGGTCGACGTTTTGCGCATCAACATCCGCCAGCAGCAACGGAATGCGGCGCGTGGTGTCAGCAAAGTGCTCGCCGCGTCCGGTCACATAGTAGCTAGAGATGCCGACGATGCGTTTAGACAGGAGCGCCCTGAGCCCAAAACCAAAGGGGGGCAAGGTGTAGTGAATGTCCGAGAAGTGAGCGAGCTTAAACATCAATGTGCGCCTTAACCCAAGGGATGGCACACTCGCAAAACGATGGCTGATCCATTACTCAATACACAACGCCAACGCGGCAAAGTTGGCAGTACCCGTTCCGCCAAGTTGTCCGTGCCGGAGCAACGTTTTTACAGCGCTGCGCCGCGTTTTGAAGACATCGTCAAACGTGCCTGTTCACGCAGCGTCATCATGCTGCGCGCGGACGTCGCAGAAGGCATGGTGCGTGGGCTCGTCGACCTAGAGGTCGATTACGAGAGTGCGCGTACGGATTCGATGGCCCAGAACCGCTCAGTGTCCGAGCTCGAAGCCCGCTACGGCGCCGCTATCGTGCTGGTGCATTTGCAGCTCCTCAGCAAAGTCGCCGAGCTCGATGAGCTAGCGGGCGCCGGGACCCCCATCGCAGACGTCACTCGCCTCGCACACAACTTGGTCGGCATTTGCAGCAAGCTCGCAGACATCGAAGCACGCGCCTCTATCGCGACGACAGGTGACTTGAACGAAGAAGAACGTCAGCGCATCAAACTGTTCACTGCGGAGCGCAGCATCCGTGTGGCGGAAGCCGTACAACTGCGGCGCGAGGCCACAGCCGCGAACCGGCGCTTGCTCGACGGGCAACGCGATGGCGACGACGCGCTCGTCGCAAGAGCCAAAGAACGCATGGCTGACATTCGTTCGGTTGCGACCACGCTCAAGAAGACCGCGGATTTGTCACGCGAGGTCGAGCTCGACCAAGTGCTCAAACAAATCGAACAACTCGTGAAAGAAGAGCGTTAACCTGCTGTGGCGCTGAGCCGCATCACCCGCGCGCGCGACAAGGTGTCATCATCCGTCTGACGCGTCGTGATGTAAGACATTTCAAAAACAATGGCGACGTCACGCCGAGGCGCGTGTGGCCTATGCGAATCTCCGAGCAATACATCGGCGCCCACGGCCGCCTGCGATCGCAGCCATTTTAGAATGGGCTTTGCTTCTTCCTTGTCATAACAAGTGTCACCCGCGAGCACGATGTCGGCCACACGGTGACGCAGTTGCAGCCAGTCACCCACGTCGATGTTCACGTGGAGCCCGTTGGCACGCGCATTCGCAGCGATGGCATCGGCTGCCACGGGGTCAATTTCAACCGCCGTCACGGACCTAGCGCCCACACGGGCCGCAGCCAAGGCAGCAATGCCGGAGCCACTGCCGAAATCGACGACGTTTCTGCGTACGAACTGCTCGGGATGATCCAAGACGTAGCGCGCGAGCACCGTTCCGCCAGCCCATGCAACAGCCCAATAGGGCATGCCCACAGCGTGCTTTTTGGCGAGCGCTTCGGGATCTTTCCAAACTTCATCCGTGTTCGCCAAGTGCAGACGAAGCTCATCGACGAGCGGTGGCGACCGGAGCTCGAGCAGCTTCGCAAAGGCGCCGTAGCCACGTTTTTTTGACGCGCGTTTTATGCTGCCCATGAGACCGCTTTGGCGTTTCTAGGGATGAAGGTGAGACGTCGCACGGCCACTGAGTGTACTTTGCTTTGGGCCCTGATGACAGCGCCCTTTGTGCGATCAGCGACGGTTGTTCGCGATGCGCGAGAGCAGTGAGTTGAGACGAGAGACCCGGTCACCCGTGGGCGCGGCAATCGGTTTGGACGCCGCAGGCTGAGCGGCTGCGGGTTTGGCTGCAACGGCGATCGGCGGGCGCGGAGGCGAGGACCAGCGGTCGTCGAACGCGTCAATTTTTTCAGGTGCAGCAGGTGCGGCGGCCGCAAGCGGCGGTTTTGCAGGCGTGGACCAGCGCTCGTCGAACGCGTCGATTTTTTCAGGTGCAGCAGGTGCGGCGGCCGCAAGCGGCGGTTTTGCAGGCGTGGACCAGCGCTCGTCGAACGCATCGATTTTTTCTGGCGCGGCGGGCGCAGCAGACGCTGCAGGTTTAACGGCGGCGAGCGGCGGTTTGGCCGGGGTGGACCAACGCTCATCGAACGCACCAATTTTCTCGGACGCTGCTTGTTCTGCTACGGGCGCGGCGCCAGTCGGAGCAGGCCGAACGCTGCGAACAACTGCGCGGGCATTGGCTTGAATGCGACCCAGAAGCAGCTCCAGCGCTGGACGCTTCTTGGTAGCCGGAATGTCAGGGGCAAGGCTCATCACTACACATGATGACCCGCAAACGCGCTGGCGTCAAAATCATCGATTGACGAGGGGCGTGATGACGTTTCGAGCCACGAACGCTCGGGCGCCGGTCTGGCCGCTCCCGTCCGTGGGAACGCTGGTGAGCGCAGTGCTCCGCGCGAGTGCCGGCGCGACCAAGGCGGCCTGTATCTCTTGCGCAAACTGTGCTGACCCAATCTGGAGCACCATTTCGTCATTCCGCCACATCGAAAAACCGTCGAGGTTCGCCGATCCCAAAATGACATGCGAGTCGAACACGCCGAGCTTCATGTGCAACGGCCCGGCGTAGCGCATGATCGGAACGCCCGCATCGAGCAGACGTTGCATCCCGGCGCCCGCCATGGCTTGCGTGTCCGCCGATGCGCGGCCCCAAATCCACTGCACAGACACACCGCGATCGTGCGCCCGGATGAGCGCATCGACGATCGAGTCGGTCATCGAGAAGCCGTTGACCAGCACGACACGTTCACGCGCGGCA
>JBIKMD010000520.1:0-4520 GCA_044359465.1 Myxococcota bacterium | reverse complement strand
CAAAGAGCTCGCAGTGCTGGAAGAGACGCTGGCTCGGTTGGCCACACCCGTCACTTGCCCAGGCGACACAGTGGTACGTCCCGTCCTTGACGGCGTCGGGCTCATGGATCCGTATCAAACACTGCGTAAGGCCTCGTGGCAGCTCGCGAGCCGCCCGCCAACCCCCGCAGAGGTGGCCGCTGTCGATGCGGGCGGTCTAGAAGCGCTCGACGCGATCTTGACGGCTCAAATGCAAGAGCCGGCGTTCGATGAGCGCGTGCGTGAGATGTTCTCTGATGTCTTGCTCACTGATGGGTTCCGCGCTGGAAATAGCTCGAACAGCAGCATCGTGAACAACGACTATTATGAGAGCAGCGCGGTCGACTACTGGGGCGGGCCTGACTGGGATTGGCACTCGTGGCCACGCGGCGAAGGCATTCGTTTGGTGGAGGCGCTCGCTCGCGAACCCGTCGAGTTCTTTGTTCGCGCGGCAAAAGCAAACCATTCTCTCAGCGAAGCGCTCACTGCAAAGCACCGCCTACTCAACGCGTATTCGGCACGCTTCTTTAAACTGCCCTACAAAGGCTTTGCGCCGGGAACGTCGTTCGCGTCGATTCCCAATCCCACCGAGTACGTCCCGTTCACGCAAGTGCCTGGCATCAATGAAATCGGTGGCCAGGGTGAGTACGCCGGGGTTCTGACCACGAGCGCGTTTCTTTTGCGCTACCCAAGCTCACCGACCAACTTCAATCGCAAGCGCGCGCGCTTCACCTATAAATTTTTTCTCGACTTCGACATCATGAAAACCGCTCCTCGCATTGATGCGAGCGCTGTGGATTTGAATGACTACCCCACGCGAAGAAATCCGCAGTGTACCGGCTGCCACACGCAGATTGATCCGCTCGCTGGCGCATACATGAACCAAGACGAATGCGGTTATGTGGCCACCGTTGTCTATCAATCTGGGAACGCAGGGAAGGGCGGCGAGTGTCAGGACAACGGCTGGGTGAGCGCGGATCACATGTTTGCGCCTGGCGTAGGACCCGGTGATGCCAACGCGCTGACGCTAGCGGATCGTCCCAAAGCGCTCGAGAAGCTCGCGGCGCACATCGTCACGCAACCTGGCTTCGTCAATGCCATGGTCCATCACGTGTACCGCGGGCTCATAGGTCGGCCGTTGCTGCAAGCTGCGGCAGACCCAAGCGCGCCAGAGTACAACGCGCTCAATGCCGCCTATGACTCCGAGCAAGGCGTACTACGTGACCTGCGTGCTGGGTTTACGGCGAGCGGCATGCGCATGGCGCCGCTCGTCATCGCCATCGTGAAGAGCGCGACCTTTCGCGCTGCAAGCTCGGATGACGTGAACCGTTTGGAGCTCCTTGCACTAGGCGGAGGGCAGCTCGTGTCTCCGCAGCTTCTTGATCGCAAGCTCCGCGCGGTAACGGGTTTTGGCTTCAATCATCATCTCTGGGGCGTCACAGGGCCTACTGCAGATCAGGGCTACCAGCGCCTCGGACGCCACGACGGCTCCGAAGACTCCATGCTGCTTCAGCGCGAAGAAATGATGACGATCTACGGCGGTATGGATGGCTCGCCAGACGGCATCAAAGTCCGCGCGCAAATGCCGAACACGCTCACCGCCGCAGTCATCGAGAACATGGCGTTACAAATGGCGTGTGAAACGGTTACCCGCGACTTCGACAAAGCGCTTGCCGCACGCAAGCTTTTTCCTCTCGTAGAGAAGACGCTAGCGCCAAACGGCAACGCAGCCGATGCCTCACAGGCGCCGATCATCGAAAATCTTCGCTACCTGCATGAACGCATTTTAGGCGAACGTTTGAGCGCGACCGATCCAGAGCTCCTGGCCACGTATCAACTTTTGTCCTCAGTGCGCGCAGACAATGCAAGCGCTGGTGCCGCCCTTGAGAGGCCCTGCGCCAATGACATCGATTTGGGCCTCGGTTCGCCAGTGAACGGAACCGTATCTGACCCGGGTTTCGTGATTCGCGCTTGGCAGGCAGTGATTGCCTACATGCTGATGGATTACCGCTTCGTGTTCGAACAATGAAGGTCGCTCAATGACAACGACAAGACGTCAGTTCTTGAAATACTCGGCGACCGCCACACTGCTTGCTTCGATGCGTGGTGGGCAGGTCATGGCGCAAACGAGTGGCACGCCCGTGTTTTGGGTTCAGCTCTTTGCGACGGGCGGCTGGGATCAGATGCTCTTTTGTGACCCCAAGTTTGGGATTCGCTCGAGCGCGAGCGGAGGGCACCACAGTCTCGCCCAGCTCAAGACCGTCGCGAACATCGATTACGTCGATGCCTACGACGTCGCACAACCTACCATTCGTCCGGTGGATCCGTTCTTTCAGGAGTTTGGTTCGCGACTGCTGGTGATCAACGGCGTCGACACCACAACGAACAACCATGACGTTGGCATTCGCTACTGGATGACCGGCAGTTTGTTAGAAGGGTTTCCGATCTTCGCTGCACAAGTCGCTGGCTGCCTTGGCGCAGATCGGGTGATGCCACTCGTCGACATCAGTGGCTATGATGACGGTGGTGGGCTCGTGGTGCCCGTTCGCCTCGACTATACTGCGCTTCCCACGGTCAGTCGCTTGCGCGACCCAAATTCACCGAGTGGCGGTGAGTATTCGCAGCGCTACCAAGAAGCGACGGTACAGACAGATGCATTGCTCACGAGCAATGCGCGCGCCTCGGTGCAGGCTGCACAAGCAGCAAGGCTCCAGCGCTTGCGGTCGCGTTTGACCTTGCCACAACACGCCCGCGCCCTGAATGCATGGGAACGTGCACGTGCTGCTGTACCAGGGCTTGCAAACTTGGACGTGCCCAGCGCAGGCGCAGGATCGGTACAAAACTTGGTGCTCATGGGCATCAATGCGTTCAAAGCGGGCCTCGCCACCAGCATGACTTTGAGCGCAGGCAACACCAACCTCGATGCGCACGGCATTGCGGACTACGATCACTTAGACGCGCTGGGTGATGTCTTTGAGACTGCGAAATTCATTGCGAACAGCGCTGACGCCGCGCAGGTGCCAACGATCATCGTTATGTCTTCGGACTTCGGGCGCACCCCGGTGCGTGAAACGTCGGGCAGCGGTCACTGGCCCATTGCGAGCATGATGGTGCTCCAGAACACCGCAGCAAAGAATTTGAACCTGCTGCCGAGCGGCAAGGTGATCGGTGGCACCACAGGGACCCAAGATGGTCCGAATGACGTTCGTACTGTGCTGCAAGCGCGCAAGATCAATCCTACGACGCACGTGTTTGACGATACGGGTGTCATTCTTTCGCCATCACACGTGTTCCGCGCGTTGAGGCGAGTGGCTGGCATTGCCGACCATCCGTCGCTGCGCGCTTATCCGATTGCGATCGAAGGCTCGGATCTCGAGCTGGTCTGAGCGACGGCCTGAGAAAACGCTGCGAACGCGTTTGCCTCCGCCGCACGAACGGTCTGCAAAAGGCCCGTGTTGTGCTGGCCAAGACGCGCGAACAAATCCTCTAGGTGGCCGCCTTCTTCGCGCACGATGGCGCGAAGGCCGTGCCCGAGTGCAAAGCGATCCAGCACGTCTGCGTAGAGCGGATAGAACGCAAGCGCGCGTTCTTCAACGACAATGGTGGTGAGGCAGTACGCAAGCGCTCTGTGCACATGTGCAGATGCGGCGTCGACTGTCTGCATGTAGCTATTGCGAATGATGTAGTCGTAGGTCGTTTGTGATGGATCGAGCTTGAGCGCGATGCGTTTGAAGACGAGTGCATGACGCGCTTCTTCGGCTGCATGCGACAAGATCTGCTCGTCCATGGCGTGCTCGTCTTGGCTTTTGAAGATCTTCCGGGCGCCTTGGTACTCCATGAAGCTCAGTGTGTTGACGATGCGTGCGTGATCGTTGGCGGTGAGCGATGCATCTAGAAACGGAAGAAATAAGGGATCAACCACGAGCGGACTCCTCTGCAGCTTCAAAGGCCTGTGCAATTTGTTCGAGTGATGCGTCGCTCGTGAGCAACGGTGGTAAGGCGTAGAGCACGTTGCCTAGCGGCCTGAGCAAAACACCTGCGTTCAGCGCGGCTGCGCGCATGCGGGCAGCCGCGTTCGAGAGATAACCGGACTTGGCTTCGACGTTGGTTGCCACGAGCGAACCCATGACGCGCGCATGCGGCAACCGCTTTTTCCAAAAGGCCTCGATACGTGCAGCGTCGGTAGGCAGCTGCGCATTGGCGAGGGCTACAGCGCAGGCAAGGGGATGGCCGGTGAACGAGTGGCCGTGAAAGAACGCCTGCGCACGCTCGGGCGATTCGAATGCGGCGGCGACGTCTTTGCTGACCAACGTTGCCGCCAGCGAGAGCAAACCGCCACACAAGGTCTTTGCAGCGCAGAGAATGTCGGGGCGAATGATTTCACTTGCCCAGCGCATGCCCAGGCGGCCGCCTCCAGTCATGACCTCGTCTGCAATCAGCAGCGTACCGTGGGCTTTGGTCACACGGGCGATCTCCTCGAGCGTTTGCGCAGAGTGAAAACG
>JBIKMD010000518.1:0-4524 GCA_044359465.1 Myxococcota bacterium | reverse complement strand
CTACAACCTGACTGATCGAGCGACGCACGTCTTCAACCGCTTCGCCTTTGCCCAGACGAAAGCCAACCTGGTAGTTACGTGAGAGTGGTGAGGTACAGGTGGCAATGATGTCACCGATGCCAGAGAGTCCTGAAAAGGTGACTGCCTGTGCACCCATGTGCGTTCCAAAGCGCATCATCTCCGCCAGCCCGCGTGTGATGAGCAAACTCTTCGCGTTCGCACCTAGATTGGCGCCGTCAATGACACCTGCGCCAATCGCAAGCACATTCTTCAGTGTGCCGCCCAGCTCCACACCGAGCAGGTCGTGGTTGCCATAAACGAGAAAACGAGGCGTCCGCAGCGCGTTCCGAACCCGCTTGACCACTTCCTCGAACTTGGAGCCGACCACCGTTGCGGCCGGCATGCCCGCGAGGATCTCCTTCGCTAGGTTAGGACCCGCAATCGCGCCAACGCGGCGAATGCAGGTCTCTTCGCGAATGAGCTGCGTCATGGTCTTAAATGATTCACGCTCGAGGCCTTTGGTGCCGTGCACCATCATGTGCTCTGCCGTTGCGTGCGGTGCGACTTCTTTCATGACGCTACGAAAGGCCTTTGAGGGAATCACAGCGAAGACGAGCGTCGAGTGCTTCATGGTGGCCGAGAGGTCCGTCGTCGCTTTCAGCCCCGCGTGAAGTTTGGTCTGCTCGAAGTAGCGCGAGTTCGTATGCGCGTTGTTGATTTCGTCCGCGCTCTCGTTGTTGCGCACGTAGAGCAACACATCTTGACCCGCCTCAGCCAGGACGTTTGCAATGGTGGTGCCGAAGCTGCCGCCGCCGATGACTGCTACTTTTTCAGGCATTGACCGCACTTTCTGGCGGCGCTTGGTCACTGCCTTGCGCTGCCGCCGCCGGAAGTCCTACGCCCTCCAAGCGATTGCGATAGTAGTAGAGCAGGGCGCGATTGAGCACGAACACGCGATTTCCCCTGCGCTCGACTGCTGGATCCGAGTGATAAACCGTAAAGTGCACGAGCGCGCGCGATAGCACATCGTCCACGTCAGCGCTGGCGACCACACTTTCAAGCTGCAACTCGCCGGCCGTCGCCTTCTCTCTTAGCGCGGCAAGCGCAGTTTTGAGCTCGGTGCGAACCGCGTCGATGAGAAACCCCGTGTGCATCTGTCCTTCGCGTAGCACGCGGTACAAATCGGTTCCCGCATTCTCTGCGAGCAACATATTGAAGAGCACGTGCGCGACCACGTGGGTTGGCGCAACGACAGTGCCCAAGGGATATAGCTCGGTGAGCCGTTCGCTGACCTCGTTGGTGAACTCTTCGTTCCGCTGCTGATCATGCTGAATGACGCCGCGCTGCTTGAGATACCCTTCGATGTCGATGCCGCGACCGTGCTGGTCTACGCTAGTGCCATCTGCGAGCACGTGGTTGCCAAATGGATCGAGTGCGCGTCCAATATGCATGTTGATGACGGATTGATGCCGGAGCGCAGAGCGAAAGAACTGCACCATTCTGTCTACGCGCGACGACTCATCGTCTTCAATGATGTAACGCGCCTTGCCGGCCTCTGCTAGGTAGTCCGCCACCAGCGTCTCTGCTTCGAGCACCATCTGATAGCTGAGCGTGCAAGGCACGATGAAGACCTTAGGACGTTGTTTGTGGCAACGCAGGTTCATCTCGTATGCTTCTAGGCCGCAGCCGAGGAGGCCCTTCTTCAAACGTCGCTCGACGCGGCCACTGCGGCTCCGCGTGCCGCCTGGGAAGAAGATCTGGTGATACCCCATCTCCATGGAGACAGTCGCATAAGTCTTGAGCACCTGCTTGTAGAGTGGTGCCTTCTTCTGGCGATCGACGGTGTACGCTCCGAGTCGCTTCAAGAACGGCGCAAAAATAGGATTCTTGAAGAGGTTGTAACCGGCGCCGTACAAAAACGGCGGAAGACCAAGGCGAGCAAGCGCGTATCCGAGCACTACTGAATCTAGGTTCGACACATGCGTTGGCGCCAGAATGATCGTGCCCACCTTGGCGAGCGATTTGAGCGCCTCCACTTCACCGGTGATGGAGATATTGTCGTCCAATGTTTCAACGCTCGCCATGGTGCTGGCTAAGCGTATGGGCGACATCGAGTTGAGCAAAAGCGAAAGTGTTTTGCTTCCGTAGCCCGTGAGGGCTTTGAATACGAGTGGATTGAAGTGGCCGATGATCTCGTCGGCATAACGATGAATAATCGTACGGAGGATCTCGACCTGCTGCGAGGTCGAAGCGCTCGGAAACGTTCGTCCGACGTTCTTCCAGAACGCGCGGTCCTGATCCTTGTGCGGCGACGCTACGTGGCCGCGTAACCTAAAGCGCTCGTGATAGAGCGTTTCGTTGATGATCTCTTCGATCGAGAGTTTCCCGGGTGTGCGCGATTGCTCGCGTGCCCACTCGAGTGCGCGGCTCGTGGTTTCGGTCAGCGCGATGTGTCTGTCTTTGGGAATCAAGGCTTCACCTCGTTGGCGACCACGACGACGTTACGACCACGCGCTTTGCCCACGTACATGGCACGATCGGCTGCGTCGAGGAGCGTGCGTGCGTCTTCCCCGTCATGAGGATAAGTCGCGACGCCAAAGCTTGCAGTCAACTGAAATCCCGTGTCTGCCTTCGGTGGCGGTGAAGCCGCAATCGCCTCTCTGATTCGATTCGCGATCACCATTGCGCCGGCCTGATCCGTTTCAGGCATGACGATGACGAACTCATCACCACCGTAGCGGATAGGGCGGTCGGTTTCCCTGACAGATTCACGCAGGATCTTGCCAACTGTTGCGAGCAAGGCGGACCCCGTGGAGTGGCCCCAAGTGTCGTTCACGGTCTTAAAACGATCGAGATCGAAAAAAACGAGGCTCAGCGGATGCTTGTACCGTTTGGCACGCAAAACCTCGTCTTTCAGGCAGCCCTCGAGAAAACGCGCGTTGTAGAGCTGCGTCCACTCGTCAACCATGGTGAGCATCTCTACGCGGCGAAAGGTACGCGCATTCTCGATCGCGATGGCGGCAAAATCAGCAAAGGGATTCAGCACGTGCAGGTCGTCGTCATTGTAGGGTTCGGGGTCGTCAATCTGCTTGATGAGCTCAATGACGCCCAGCGTTTGGCCTCGACACACCAAGGGCACACACACGATGCTCTGTGTGTTGAAGCCCGCCTCAATGTCGAAACGTTTCGCGAAGCGTGGGTCGCTAGCCACGTCCTTCACAACCACCGAGCGCTTGTGCTCCGCCACCCAGCCGGCGATGCCTTCTCCCACCTTGACGCGTAAGTGCTTGATCTTGTCTGCCGCCTCTCCGACGACAATTTCAAAGTAGAGCTCGTTTGTCGCAGGGTCGAGCAGCATGAGGGACCAATTGCGAGGCTTCATCAATTGCGACAGCGCGCGCATGATCGCGTCGAGCACTTCTTGGTGCTGCAGATTGGACGTGAGGGCTTTGCCAACCTCGGTAAGAGCTTGGAAGTAGTCCAGGTAGCGCGCCATGCGCGGCAGCGTGTCGTTTTTGCCGTTGGGCATGAAGCAGCGAGCATAGTGCGATCATTGACCTAGTTCGAGAAAAGCGCAGCGACGGAATACTTGAGCCACGCCCGAACTCGGAATAAGCACCGCCTCTGAAGTTCGAACGACCAACCTAAGACAAAGGCGAGACCATGAAACTTGGAATGATTTTGGGCGCGATGATGGCGATGTTGACGATGACTGCTTGTGGCAAAACGCCATGCGACAACCTGCAAGACCTTTGCACGGCGTGCTCGAACAACTCGCAACGTCAAGGTTGCCAAAACCTCGTGAACACCGCGAAGACCCTCGCGGCGATCCCTGGTGGCGCAGGCGCGGCGAATGACTCGTGCCAAGCCGCGATCAACTCGGAAGCGTACAAGACCGACGGCGCAGCCTGCAAAGCCGCGAACTAAGTTTCTCCGGGCTCCGCTCGCTGGCGAGCGGCTAGATGAGTATGAAAGAGAGCGCGCATTCGGTTTTCGGATGCGCGCTCTTTTTTTTGTGTTGGAGAGGGGTGCGTGGGGGAGCAACCGGGGCCGGCAGCGAGCCGGTCTGTGGAGACGGCGCGAGTTGCGGTGCCGCGAACAGTTGGCGCTGTGGGTGCGATCGACGGGCTTGGGCTATGCTGCGGTCGAAGAGAGGCGTTGCATGGGCGAAGTTGGTTGCCTCCCTTAAATGCGGCGTAGACTCTCGGATTCATGCTGGTCACCGGGCGCCGCATGGAAGCGGGTACGGCAACAGAACGCGAATCATGATGGAGACGGCGCGCGTTGCGCAACCGCGAATAAGTAGTGTTGTCAGCGCTGCGGGCGCGATCGGCGGGTTTAGGTGTGCTGCGGTCGAAGGGAGGCGTTGCATGGGCGAGGTTGGTTGCCTCCCTTTCATGCGGCGTAGATACTCGGATTCATGCTGGTCACCGGGCGCCGCATAGAAGCGGGTACGGCAACAGAACGCGAATCATGATGGAGACGGCGCGCGTTGCGGAACCGCGAATAAGTAGTGTTGTCAGC
>JBIKMD010000517.1:0-4526 GCA_044359465.1 Myxococcota bacterium | reverse complement strand
CATACCGCGCACGGCTAGGATTGCTGCAGGTGCGCAGCGCCAGGCGACGAAGCACAAGAAGAGCAGTGTCACGGGAATGCCTAGGTCCAACGCTAAAGCGAGCAGACCGTTGTGAGCATTGTGAATACGCCATTTTGGTTCGGGCAGAAGGCGCACTTGCTGAGTGGGTGGTGGCTTAGCTGGTGCCGGACTAGAGACCGACGGCGAACCAATAACATTCGCTTGTGGAATCACCTCGGTGCGCGGCGGTGAAAAGGTACGTCCTCGCGCCGTCGCCTCGTTCATCGCCGCTTGCAGCGCGCGGTGGTCTCTATCGCCTTCGAAGTACGCGCGTAGGCCGTAACCGATCAGCGGCCGCTCTGAGATGCGATCAATGACATGCTTCCAGAGGACCGTGCGGCCACTCAGTGACACATCGCGACCAATCGACTTGGCGATCGTGGGCCAAAACAGAAACGCTGCGGCGGCGAGCAAAAGTGAGCTCGTCCCGAGTGTGATACAAAACGGCCGTCGCCAGTGCTGGGGCATGAGCGTTAGCGCGCGTATCACCAGTAGCATCGCTACGCCGCTCGCCACCATGAGCATGCCACCACCGGAGCGAGTTTGTACGAGCGTCATGAGTGAGCCGGCGAGCACGACAAATCGCCAGCGCACCTGTGAGATGAGCGATAACACTACGCCGAGGGCTGCAACGAGCCCGAGGTGGTTTTTGCCGGCAAACACGCCCCGCCAGGCGCCGCGGTATAACGATTCATCGCTCGTGCCGTAGCTGGGTGTCAGCGTGATCATGACAAAGCTCAGCAGCAGCAACACGCCAATCGCCATGAGTGCAGCGCGGCGGATGAGCGCCGGCGAAAAAGTGTGCGCGACGGCGTTTGCGACGAGGGTCATGCCACCAAGGTGCATCGCCCACGCTACTGACCGCAAAGGCGAGACAGACCAGGGTGCGGTGACAGCAGCGAACCCCGCGATGGTGAGCATGGGCCATGTCGACGCAACTGGCAGCAGGGGCGGTCGCTTGATGAGCCACGCGGTCGCTAGAAACAGCAGACTCGCGACAACCAGCACGTTGATCGGATGCCATGACCTATACGGCACTTCATTCACGGCGCGAACGACGTGAGCGATGGGGTTCGTTAGAAGAACAAAACTCGTCGCTAGCAGCGCGAGATCGCGTTTCATGGAGTGATAACGGGAGAAAGCGCCATCGCGTTGCAGTCGCAGGTGATCGTCGTGTGAATAGGAGCAGTCGACGCCTTTGGAAGCAGCGAAACACGGCGGGTGCCACTTGTTCCCGAGATGTAGGCCAGTGCGGCGACAAAATCGGTGTCTGGCGTGTAGCTCACGTCGAGCATTTTGCCGCCGCCCGCATACGCAAGACCTTGGTCCGTTGAGATGTCGTACGTGGTTCCAAACGGCATGCGGTAAAGCTTAGTATCTGCGGCGAGCGCGATCTCCGTCCCAGTGGGAGCAAATGCAAATGCTGCATCACAAGGGACGGCCGTCGCTAGCACCTCGCTTGGGCCAACGCTCGTTGCTTGCACTGTGGCTAGCTCCAAAGAGCAGGTGCCACTGCCGCTAATGAAAGCAACGCGCTCGCCATCTGGATGCCATGCAAAACGCTGCACAGCGTTTTTTACGAGTAAGCCACTTGCGCCATCTTGTACGATCAATGCTCCGCTGACAGCGTCAATGAACCCAAAGCGTGTACCACTACCGGGCTCCCATTGCGGGCCGCGCACCTGTGCGCCTGCGACGGTCGTGGTGACGTAGGCCGAGGAAGCTTGCGTCCATTGGAAGTAGTCGTTTGCGGCCTGACCAAGCACTCTGGTCGGCGGAGCGCTAAAGCTTGGCTGCGTGCCTACGAACGAGGCCAGCATGGCTGCGGTGCCAGAGCTTTCATAGAGATATGTCTGATTGATGTAGTCGCCTACGGGATAGGCGACGAGGTTGCCATCCCATGACCATGAAGGTCGCGCGCTTGCGGGGTTGCTGCCTCTCAGTACGTCCAGCACCGTCACGGCTGTGCCGTTCACTGAAAAATCGCGCACGCGCAGTCCGGCGCTATCGATCAATGCCAAACGATAAAACGCCGTGGCGCAGGTTGATGTACAACGATAACCAGGCTCGATTTGGCACGCAGTACAACCTGGCGCAGACGCCTCACAGGTTTCCTTCCCAACTTGAATGATCCCATCACCGCAGTACGTCGTCGCGCCATTCACGAGGGTGCAGTTTGGCGCGCACACTTTGCAACTCGTGCTGCCATAGGGGCAGGTCTCGGTGACGAAGTTGCCGTCATCACACGCCTCCTCCGCTTGTTTCACGCCGTCGCCACAATAGGTTGGTGTACCCGGCATCAATTGACAGTCTGCGCCGCACACTTTGCAGCGCAAATAGCCATAGGGGCACGAAGTCTCCACTTGCGAGCCGGAATCGCAAGCCTCTCCTTCGTCTGGATTTGGCACGCCGTCGCCGCAGTAAGCCGTCTCACCAAACACGGGACGACACTCCGGCGAACAGACAACGCAGCCCGTCTCGCCATAGGCGCAGCGTTCGAGCTCGGTGTTCCCGTCGTCACAGGCCTCTTTGTTTTCGAGACGATGACCATCGCCGCAAACATTGCGCTGGCAGTCCGGCGTACACGCTTTGTTTGGACCATTGCGCGCGGCGTCATCGCAGGCTTCGCCCTCGTCCAGCTTTCCATCACCGCAGATGGCTGTTGGTTTGGAGACAATCGACTCGCCTGGTGCAGGTGTCGCTTGGTCGCTTTGGCAGGAACCCACGCACTTCGTCTGATTGATCGATGGAATCTTTTTTACACAGCCCGCTACAAGCACAACGGCGCAGCCCAAAGCGACGACGGCTGTGCGAGTTTGCTTGAGCTTCATGCAAACGAAGTCTAGCGGATGTTCGTCTTGTCGCCAGCTCAAAGCGGATAACGTTTAGGCCTTAGCCATTGGTCTAGGATGCGAAGCACAAAACGTGGGTTATTGGAGAGATAGCGTTTGGCCAATCGCCGCGGCTCCTGCACCAGTCGGTACAGCCATTCGAAGCCCGTTCCACGCAACCAGCGAGGCGCTTCTTTCGCTGTACCTGCTACGAAGTCGAACGCCGCTCCGACGCCGCACATGACAAACCCTTGATCGGCAAACTGCACCTGCGAGCACAGCTGCGCCATGAAGCGCTCTTGTTTGGGCGTGCTGAGCCCCACCCAAAAGAAGTGGGGCTTAGTTGCGTGCACCTGTGCGAGCAATTCGCTTGTCTCTGCGTTGCTGAGCGGTCTGTACGGCGGTGTCACACAAGCGACGACCTCGCACTCGGGCGCGCGTTGTTCGAGTGCCTGGCGTAGACGTTCTGCTACGCCTTCGCCGCCGCCAAAAAAAAAATGCCGATGCGGCTCAGCAGCGCCTGTGACAGCGCGGAAAAAATCGACGCCAGCAACCTGTTTGGCGTGCCTATGTCCTCTGAGTCGTGCCATCCAAGCCATGGGTGCGCCATCAGGAAGCGTGAGGAATGCCTGGTTGTGAATGGCTCGCAGCGCAGGATCGGCTTGGCTTTCCATGACGCCATGAACGCCCGTGGCCGTCACAAAAGCCGACTGGCCAGGGGTCTCTGCTGCGCGAGTGACCAGCGCGAGCGCTTGGTTCATGTCGAGCACGTGGATCCCCACACCGAGAACGTTCACTCTTGGTATTGCGTTCGAGTGGCTGCTCACGAGATCACGTGTTCGCCGCGACGCTGCTTGGTGACTTGTTCTTCGACCCAGGCGTAGGTGGCGCGCAGCCCAGTGTTCAAATTGGTCGACGGCTCCCACCCAAGCGCATTCAGAATTTTGGTGTTGTCAGAGTTGCGTCCGCGAACGCCCTGCGGCGCATCCAAGCGGTAGCGACGCTTCACTTGAAAGCCCGCAATCTCTTCAACGATGGTCGCGAGTTGGTTGATGGTGACGAGCTCGCTTCGCCCAAGGTTGAGCGGCTCGCTGCAGTGAGAGGCCATGAGCTTCTGCACGCCGAGCACGCAGTCATCTACGTACATGAAGGATCGCGTCTGTTCGCCATCGCCCCAAAGCTCAATCTCGTAGCTGCCATTGAGCTTTGCTTCGATGATTTTGCGGCAGATCGCCGCGGGTGCTTTTTCTCTGCCGCCGAACCATGCGCCGTAGGGTCCGTAGACATTGTGAAAACGAAACACCCGCGTTTTGAGCCCAAAATCACTGGCGTAGGCTTGGCAGAGGCGTTCGGAGAAGAGTTTTTCCCATCCGTAACCGTCCTCTGGCTGCGCTGGGTAAACCGAGTCTTCTGCGAGCGGCAGCACGCGCGCGTTTTCTTGCAGATGCGTTGGATAGACACACGCACTCGACGCGTAGAAATAGCCCGCCACCCTGTGGGTGTGCGCGGCCATGAGCAGGTGTGTGCTCACCAGGACGTTCAACATACAAAGCGTTCGGTTGGACGCGATGAAGCCAATGCCGCCCATGTTGCATGCAAGGTTGTAAACTTGGTCGCACCCCTCAACGACGCGCA
>JBIKMD010000515.1:0-4527 GCA_044359465.1 Myxococcota bacterium | reverse complement strand
GCCTCTTCTTGCATCTTCCGCCTGACCGCAATGTTCTTTTGCACAACCGTGTTGGTCACCGTTTCGCGCCCAGAAGCGCCAAAGATGTCGTCGCCGCGCATTTCCGAGAGCGGTGTTTGCGCGAGCTCGGTGATCGTCACGGACTCCAGAGTGAAGCCGTTGCGGCCGAGATCCTCGCGCAGCGCTGTTGAGACCTCTTGCGCGAAGTGCTCACGGTTGAGGTGGAGCGCTAGGAAGTCACTCTGAGCCGCCACTGCCCTGAGTGCGCCAACGAGCTTGGGTTCGAGCAACTTTTGCGCAGCAGCTTGAATCGCTTCGGTGGAGGCATGGCCTTCATCGATGCCAATCGTTCGCGCGGCCTTCTTCACGTCATCCACGTTAGGCTCGACGCGAATGTAGAACTCTGCGGCGAGGTTGGTTGAGATAAAATCCTTCGTGACCAAGGCCTCCTGACTCGCGCGGCGAATGGTCAGACCAATCGTCGAGAGAGAGATGGTGGCAGCACGGTGGAGCACAGGGATGATCCAAGCGGCTCGCCCCATGAACACGTGGGTGTCCTGGCGCCCAATGCGAATGATCGCTTCAGAGGGTGACGGTCTCTTCAGGAATTTGGCCATTGCGAAGACGAAGCTCAGCGCAACGCCAACAATGAGAGCGACAAAACTCGCGACCCAAATGAGTGGTTCAGAAAATGTCATGACTTCAAACCTTCCCTTCAATCTCGAACGCCGTGATGACGAAAATGTCGTCAGCGGGTTCGTAAGAAACAATGAGTGCCTGCGCTCCGTAAGAGAGCGGCGTATGCGCGTCTGCAACCCGCGCATGGACGAGCACGTCGTGTCCGTCCTCGGATTGCACCGCGATTTGGCCAAAACGTTGATCGGCCGTGCGGCTCACGACGCGTCCGACCGCGCCTACGAATGCACCACGCGAGGTGTTGCTCGGCTTTAGCTCACCGAAGATCTTGGTCGCCGCGCGTCCCGCGATCTTCTGCATGCTGAGGCCGAAGAGCACCGCCACTGGCGCAAACGCTGCGGCCGCGATGCCTGGGGTCTCAAAGAGTGCGTACGCGACCCGGTTGACCATGAGCCCGAGCCCACCTGCAGCAAGCGCAAAAACGCTGAAGCTCGTGATGATGGGCAGATCCGACGCATGCGCATCGTGGTCATGGTCGTGATCTAGATCGTGCTCGATGTCATGCGCATGGAAGCCGCCTAAGAGCTGAATGAGGATGGCTGCGACGAGCAACCCGAGGAGCACCAAGTACGGCGCGTTCCACCAGTGGTTCAAGAAGTTCATGCACGCCATCCTACGGATCGGCGTTGCGAAGAGAACCGCGCGCTAGTGGTGTGAGAGGCGCGGCGCTGCGATGAGTCGCCCCTGACGGATCAAAGCGAGCTCAGGTCACCGTTTGTGACGAGAGGTGTCTCTTTTTGACGTCTTGGTGTCTTGCGTTTTTACTGGTTCTCTTCCGCGTTTGGCGGCCGCGGCACGCGAGGGTCCACTATAGAACGCAACGGCGGGCGCAATCGCTCGGCGTAGGCGCGCATCCGTGTGCGCAAGTGTCTTGGCAATGCGATAGGCCGCGAGTGCCACCGGGCGCACGAGCGCGCCAAGGGTCAGAATCGTGTCGTCGACGCCGTAGTGTAGGTCACCAAGTTGGTCGCTGATGCGACGCAGCAGGGCGCGGCGATCGAGGCGCTCGCGTAGGAGCTCTGTTTCAAAGTGATCGGTGTGCAAACCCTCGTCGTCATCGGCGAGGGATTTGAAGTAGCTCGGCTCTATGTCCACCGCGTCGAGGATGTGCCTCAGCGCTTTGGATTCATCGGTGCGCATGCGCCCCTGCGAGAATTTGCGTTCTTCTTCACTCAGCGACACGAGGCCTGGAAGCAGCGTGCGCAGCTCCGCGATCAGCTTTTCCGCGCGCGCGACTCGGCGCTCCAGCTCTGCGAGTGGAAGTTTGAAAATATCAGGCATGCAGGTCGCGACGCAGGTACTTGCCGTTGCCTCGCTTCACACGAAGATCGCCGTCTTTGAACGCGAGCTCACCGCGCACGAGCGTGTGCGTGACAGCGCCTTTGGTTTCGAAACCTTCGAAGATGCTCCTGTCGCAATTGTGTTTGTGGGTCTTTGCGCTGATGGTACCGCGCTTTGTCGGATCGAACACCACGATGTCCGCATCTGAGCCAACGGCGATCGCGCCTTTGCGTGGATACAAGTTGAACACTTTGGCGGGCTGCGTGGCGCACGCGCTCACGAACTGCTCCGGCGTGATGCGGCCGGTTTCCACGCCATAGGTCCACATCAGCGTCAGGCGATCTTGGATGCCCGCCGCGCCGTTGGGAATCCGCGTGAAGTCTTTGAGGCCCGCCTCTTTTTGCTTGTGATTGAACGGGCAGTGATCTGTTGCCACCGTATGAATGAGCCCACTCGCAATGCCGGCCCAGAGCGCGTCTTGGTGCCCTTTGGGGCGAATGGGAGGGCTCATGACGTAAGCCGAGCCTTCGAAGTTTTCTTTCTCGTAAACGCTGTCATCGAGGAGCAGGTACTGCGGACAGGTTTCAGCCCACACGAGCTGCCCGTCTGCGCGCGCCTTGGTGATGTGTTCGAGACCCTCTTTGGCGGTCAAATGCACAATGTAAATCGGAATGCCTTGCGCGCGAGCAAGGACGATCGCCCGATTGGTCGCTTCGCCTTCAATGAAGCTCGGGCGTGACTGCGCGTGGTACTTCGCTTCAGTCTTTCCTTCGGCCATGAGACGCTTTTGCAACTCAATAACGGCAAGACCGTGCTCACAATGCGCTGTGACCAGCGCGCCGAGCTGCTTGGCCTTCTTCATGATCTGAATCAGCTCTTGGTCGTCGACGCCAATGGCGCCGGTGTATGCCATGAACGTCTTGAAGCTGGTGATGCCGTCGTCTTTGAAGACGGTTTCCATTTCGCGACCGACGCTCTCGTCGAACCAAGTGACGGCCATGTGGAAGGCGTAGTCCGCCACCGATTTTTCGGCGTTTTTGAACCAGAAGTTCCTGGCATCAACGAGGCTCTGCTTCCGGTTTGGGATGACGAAGTCGATGATCGTCGTGGTGCCACCGGCGACGCCCGCTGCTGTGCCGGTGTAAAAATCATCCGCACTGACGGTGCCCATGAACGGGAGCTCCATGTGCGTGTGTGCGTCAATGCCGCCAGGAAATACGAGCTGGCCGCCCGCGTCGATGACTTCGGCGCCAGCGGGGGCGCTGAGGTTAGGACCAATGGTTTTGATGACGCCGTCTGCACACAGAATGTCTGCGGTGTAGCGGTCAGTCGCGGTAACAATCGTGCCGTTGCGGATGAGCGTGGTCATCCGGCGACACTCCCTATGGCCCGGCGTGAGGTCAAGACCAGAGCGTCCGATTTCGCTTGAAGGTGTTGCGCTAAGGCAAAGCGCTTGCCGGTAGCGCCCAGACGGCTTCGCTGCGCGGGTCATTCCAGACGAAAAGCGACGTGCCGCTCTCGAGCGCGAACGCTTCGCGTGCGCCGGTGTTGCCGTGATCACCAACGGCGAAGGTTTCCACTGCGCCGTCGCCACTCTCGCGCATCCACACTATATCGTTGCGTATGCCGCAGCCTGACATCAAGCCTGTGCGTAGGCGTCCGCTGGCTGAGAACGTGAGGCGTGGTTGAGACAGAAAAGCGAGGCCGGCGATCGTGCAGGGCGAAACAGCGGGAGGCACGTAGCTGCCGGGCCTTGGGATGCGCAGATCGTAGGGGAGGCTCGTCTCGCTGAAGCCTCCATTGAAGACGAAAAGACTTAGGCGAGCGAAGGATCCCGCGACGAGGATTGCTGGACCCGCGCCTGGTTTGTAGGCCGCAGCGACCAGCGGGTAACCCACGCTGGAGGCCACTGTTCCCGCGGTGCAACTTTCGCAGGCAGAAGTCGTCAGTGTCTCGGTGGCCAGATCGACGCGCGTGTAGCTGACTTGCTGCAGGGCGATCTCGCCGGCGACGAACCACGTTTCTCCGCCCGCGCTGACACCGTTGTGATCCCCAATGATGTCGAAGCTGGTGAGGTTGTTCGCTGTTGTCGAGAAGACCATGGTGCGCGCATCGAAATCATTGCCATCCCAGCGCAGCAAATTGAGTGTGGAAGTGCCCGAGACCTCCTCGTAGGCGAGCAGCGGTTCGCCGCTCGGGCCCGCAGCGAAGCGCAGGCCGCGGACTTCATTCGTCGTGCTCACTGCGCTGAGGTCAAGGTTGACCCAGCCGCTGATTGTGTCGTTGTAGTACACACGCAGCAGCGCCCGCTGATAGACCGGACTAAATACTGCTACCGCAAACCATCGCTCGCCGTTGCTCGCAGCGAACGCCGCGGCGTCCATGACCTCCTCGCCCGCAAGCTCGGTGATGAACGCGGCGGTGGACCAAGCGCCACCGCTCAGGTGCGACCTGGTCACCTCGCCGCCGGATGACACGGAAATGAGGCTGTCCGCTTCGCCCACCAGCGGCGTGACCCGGGCGATGCTGCTTCGCGCTCCCATCGTTTCG
>JBIKMD010000516.1:0-4527 GCA_044359465.1 Myxococcota bacterium | reverse complement strand
GAGACCGATGAGCCAGAAACCCTTGGCGCCATCAGTCTTGCAGCGCGTGAGCAGCTCTCGAATCTAATCTTCGTGATCAACTGTAACTTGCAGCGCTTAGACGGTCCTGTGCGCGGCAACGGCAAGATCATCCAAGAGCTCGAGCGCAACTTCCGCGGCGCCGGCTGGAACGTCATCAAAGTCATTTGGGGCGGCGAGTGGGATGAGCTCATCGCCAAAGACACGACGGGCGAGCTCGTCAAACGCGCAGGTGAAATCGTCGACGGCGAGTACCAAAAGTACGTCGTCGAAGGCGGCGCCTACATTCGCGAGCATTTTTTCAATACGCCTACGCTCAAGAAAATGATCGAGCACCTGAGCGATCAAGAGCTCGAACGCTTGTCGCGCGGTGGTCACGACGAATCCAAGCTCTACGCCGCGTACAAAAACGCCGTGGATGAGCCGAATCGTCCAACGGTCATTTTGGCGAAGACGATCAAAGGTTTTGGTCTTGGTGACGCCGCCGAAGCGAAGAACGTCACGCACCAACAGAAGAAGCTCGACCTCGCGCAGCTCATCAAATTCCGCGACCGCTTCCAGATTCCAATTCCAGATGATCAATTGGAGGAATTGCCCTTCTATAAGCCAAACGCCGATGCCCCCGAGATGGTGTATTTGCGTGAGCAACGCGCCAAGCTTGGTGGGTTTGCGCCCGCCCGCATCATCAAAGCCAATCCGCTCGTGGCACCAGGACCAGAGATCTTTAACGAGTTCTACAAAGGTTCCACGGGCCGCCCGGTCTCCACGACCATGGCCTATGTGCGCATGCTGACCCTGCTTCTGCAGGACAAGACCATCGGCAAGCTGATTGTGCCCATTGTGCCTGACGAAGCGCGCACTTTTGGTATGGACGCGTTGTTCCGCCAGGTGGGTATTTATTCGCACGTTGGTCAGAAGTACGAGCCGGTCGATCGTAGTCAGCTCATGTACTACCGCGAAGCGACCGACGGTCAGATCCTCGAAGAAGGCATCACGGAAGCCGGCTCCATGTCGTCGTGGATCGCAGCAGGCACCGCTTGGTCGACGCACGGCGTGAACACGATTCCGCTGTTCATCTACTACTCGATGTTTGGCTTCCAACGCATTGCCGACTTGGTGTGGGCCGCGGCGGACGCGCGCGCCAAAGGCTTCCTGCTCGGCGCCACCGCGGGCCGTACGACGCTCGCCGGCGAGGGTCTACAGCACCAAGATGGTCACAGCCACGTCTTTGCTCTGACCGTGCCGAACTGCATGGCGTACGATCCTGCCTACGCCTATGAAGTGGCCGTCATCATTCAGGACGGCATCAAACGCATGTACCAAGATGGCGAGCACATCTTCTATTACATCACGCTCATGAATGAGAACTACGACATGCCTGCCATGCCGGAAGGCTCTCGTGAGGGCATCTTGCGCGGGATGTATTTGCTGCGCAAAACCGATGCGAAGAAGAAGAAGCTACATGTCAACTTGCTCGGCAGCGGCACCATCTTGAATGAAGTGGTGAAGGCGTCGCAGATCCTCGCTGAAAAATACGGCGTGCCTTCCACCATCTACAGCGCAACGAGCTACAAAGAGCTGCGCCGTGATGCGCTGGAAGCGTCGCGTTGGAATATGTTGCATCCCGATCAACCGAAGAAACAATCGTTCATCGAGAAGCTTCTCGAGGGCGCGCAAGGGCCGTTCATCTCGGCGAGCGACTACATGCGCACCTTTGCTGAACAGGTGACGCCGTTTATTCCTGGCGGCAAAATGACCACGCTCGGTACGGACGGCTTTGGCCGCAGCGAAACGCGTGAAGCGCTGCGTCGCTTCTTTGAAGTGGACGCTGCTGCGATCGTCGTCGCCGCGCTGCATGCGCTCTTTGAGGAAGGGAAGGTCGAAGCAGCGCTCGTTCGCCAAGCCATCACCGACATGGGCATCAATCCAGATCAACCGGCACCTTGGACGGTGTGATCTGAAGACGCTGGCCATCGCCATGATGTGCTTCAGCGGGCTCGTGGCGCTGCTCTTGCTCATCGCCGCGTTTTTTCTGGGTTCCGTCTTTTGGGGATCCACCGGCGCCTCCGACAAACCGATGGGCATCTTGCTGGGGCTGCTCACGCTGGCATATATCGCTGGGCCCACTTTCTTGGTTCGCAGGTTCTACCTGGCGAAGCGCTTTGCCGCTGCGGCGCTCACGCTCGCGATCTGGAATGTCGTGGGCGTCACCACCACCATGATCCTCATGGGCGCCATCGACGCTGGCGCGCGGCCTTAAAACAATGGGGTCAGGTAGCATTTCCCCTTGTCGCTAGACGATCGGTCAACTATCTTCTTGGGATGGGCCGAACCAGTACTGCGCGTGACCGCTTGCTCGATGCTGCCATGGATCTGCTGTATTGCCGCGGTTATGGCGCGGTGAGTGTGGATGACATCTGTGATGCGTCCAAGGTGAAGAAGGGCAGCTTCTACCACTACTTCCCCAGCAAAGAGGCGCTCGTGCTCGAGGCGATTGAGCGGAACTGGGAGCAGCGCAAGCCGTTTTTGGATGCGTTGTTCTCGTCCTCAAAAGAACCGCTCGATCGCTTCATCGACTATTTTGCGTACGTGCAAAAGCGTCAAACCGAGCTGCGTGTGAAATACGGAAAGGTTGTTGGGTGCCTGTATTTCTCGCTTGGAAACGAATGTGGTTATGTGCCGAGCATTGCGGCGTGTGTGCAGCGAGTGACTGCCACTTACGTCCGCTATTACGAGAATACGATCGTCGATATGCAATCGCGAGGGCAGCTGGACGCACGTCCCTCTGCCGAACGTGCACGCGCATTGTTCGCCCTGGTCGAGGGGCTGCTCATGAGTGCGCGTATCAATGACGACCTCAAGTCTCTCAGTGGATTGCAAAACATCGCGCTCGGGCTGCTGGATGTCTCGCCGAGCAGAACCAAAGTGTCGGCCTAGTCTTTTTTTATGTTTTTGAGAGCCGACCAACTGGTCAACTATTGAGTCAGGGGACCCTGTAGATGTGGATAGTCAAATTAGCCCTGCGCCGCCCGTACACCTTCGTGGTGGGGTCTGTGCTCGTCGTCTTGCTCGGGATCTACAGCACGCGCCTCATGCCGACCGACGTGCTTCCTAACGTGGACATCCCGGTCATCAGCGTGGTGTGGACCTACGATGGTTTGCCGGCGCAGCAGGTCGAGCGGCAAATTACGCAGTTTTCGGAATACTCACTGACCAACAACGTGGCGGACCTCGAGCGCGTTGAAAGCCAATCATTCGATGGCACCAGTGTCATTCGTGTGTTTCTTCAGCCCGGGACGGATGTGTCCGCGGCTATGGCGCAAATTACTGCCGTGTCGCAGACCATCACACGGCGCATGCCACCGGGAACTCAGCCTCCGATCATCGTACGCTATTCCGCCTCGAGTGTGCCCATTCTGCAGATCGCGTTTTCGAGCGATACGCTCGGTGAGGCAGAGATCGTCGACCACGTGAACCAGCGTGTACGAACGCTTCTCAGTACTGTGGCGGGGTCGCGACTTCCGTTCCCTATGGGTGGGAAGGCGCGGCTCATCTCCGTCGACATCGATCCAGATGCCGCCAAGACCTACGGCCTGTCTCTCTTCGAAATTGCTAGCGCAGTCGGGCAGCAGAACTTGGTGCTGCCCACCGGTAACGCTAAGCTGGGCGACCGCGAATACCGCGTCACGCTGAACAGCTCGCCCGATGCTGTGAGCGCATTAAATGAGATTCCCATTCGCCGAGCGGATGGCAAAAACGTGATGATGCGCGACGTGGCGACCGTCCACGATGGCTACGCTGTGCAGACGAACATGGCGCGCGCAGATGGCAAACGTTCCGTGGTCATGTCGATTCTGAAAACGGGCGACGCCTCTACCACCGAGGTTGCCGCGCGCATCAAAGCGATGATGCCTACCGTGATCGCTGCGGCACCACCGGGACTCGATGTGAAGCTCCTCGCGGATCAATCCACGTTCGTACACGCCGCAATCGAAGGCCTGCTCACCGAAGGTCTGATCGCGGCGTTCCTTACGGCGATGATGATCTTGCTCTTTCTCGGGAGCTGGCGCTCTACCGTCATTGTCGTCATTTCGATTCCGTTGTCCGTGCTCATCGCGCTGATCGTCATGCGCATGATGGGTTACACGCTGAACGCCATGACGCTCGGAGGGCTCGCACTCGCGGTTGGTATTCTCGTTGATGACGCCACCGTCGAAATTGAGAACATCCATCGCAACTTGGCGCTCGGAAAGTCGCTCACGCACGCGATTCTGGATGGTGCGCAGCAGATTGCAGTGCCCGCGTTCGTTGCGTCGGCCTGTATCAGCATCGTGTTCGTCTCCGTGGTGTTTCTAGAGGGGCCAGCGAAGTTTCTGTTCGTGCCCATGGGCGTTGCCGTCGCGCTGAGCGTGATGGCGTCGTATCTTTTGTCTCGCACCATCATTCCTACGCTGGTGAAATTTCTGCTCGCGAAGGAAACCGGCCAAGCGCACGAGTCGCAGTTCAATC
>JBIKMD010000514.1:0-4529 GCA_044359465.1 Myxococcota bacterium | reverse complement strand
GCTCGATTTCTGCACTCTCACTACGTCGACGTCGTCTGCGTATGCCTCGTTGTGGAGCTTGATGACGTCCTTCGCTTCGCTTTGTTCGAAGCTGAGCGTCCACACCATGCCAAGCGAGCTCAGCAGGGGGGTCATGTCCCGAGGCACTTGTGAGCTGAGCGTCAGCACTTCATCGACTTGTTCGAAGCCGCTAGCTGCGAGCGCACCCTGACGGCCTTCGTCTTCCAACGACACACGCGTCCGAATGATGCTGGCACCGTTGGTTTGGGCAAACGGCACGACTTTGTCGAGAAGGTTAGCGTCGATCCAACGACGCACGGCAACATCGGCCGGTGCATCGATCCAGAACGAGACTTGAGCACATGGTTCGAGGCCTAGGTTGTCAAACCAGAGGCCGAGGAACGACATCCATTGATTCTGCGATGTTGCAAAAAACGCCGACGGTTGTTTGTCGTCGATGAGTTGAGACAGGGCAGGCGGTAGCGGAGCGTCCGACCGTGAGCGCAAGAAGCGCAACACGTCGTCCTTATGATCACGTGAGAGTCTTTCGACTCGCACGCCTACTTCTTCAAATTGCTCGCTTGCTTTGTGAGGCGCGCGATCTTCCTCGCCGCCGTCCGCTTGTGGGCGATGCCCTTGGTCACGCTCTTGGCCAAGGCGCTCACTGCTGCTGGCAAGGCTGCTGCTGCTGCCTTGGGATCTTTTGCTTCCAGTGCGACGCGCACTTTTTTCACCAGGCCGCGAACTGCCGCTTTCTTTGCGTGATTGCGAGCGCGGCGCTTGTCGTTTTGGCGAGCGCGTTTTTCTGCTGACGGATGTGTTGCCACGAGAGGCTCCTTTACGTTTCAAGGAAGTGCGCGCCCCTATCATGTGCGCCTGGATCGGTCAAGGCAGGCGGAAGGTGGTTCAAGTTCGGGGTGTAACACGCGTCCGCGTGCCTCCCAAATTTATTTGCCGTCGACCAATCCCCCGTAATTCCTGAGGAAAATAACGACAGTGTAGGTGCAGAGGTGCCTGTGTCACCTGTGAATGAATGTAACGCATTGCATACACGAGACCCTTGCAAGCCCAAAAAACGACAAAAAACCGCAGAAAAAATCTGCAAGTATTTGAATTTGAAAGGTTATCAGAACTGCCTAAAAAACAGGCAAAGGGCTCAAAACTCAAACAAATCAAAGCGCTTGGGAACGTTTACACACAGTTTTCCACAGCTTATCCCCCGCGCGTGTGGATAACCCACCGGCGATGACGCGCTAAGACGCAGCGATGTTGGTTTAGATGGCGCCCGTTTTGGCTTTCTGCCAGAGGGCTTCTTTTTCCGCGTCGCTCATTTTCACTAAGTTATCGCCCGCCGCCGCTTCCACTTTGCCGAAGCGGGTCCCAAAGCGATCCATCGCTTCACGCAGCGCCTCTTCCGGATCGAGACCCTCTTTACGCGCAACGTTGACGACGGCGAAGAGGAGATCGCCCAGCTCGTGTTGTTTTTCAGCCGGCGTTTTGGCGGCCATGAGCTCCTTCGTCTCTTCGTGCACTTTGGTCATGGCCTGTGCTGCGTCCGCAAAATCGAAGCCCGCACGCGCCGCTTTTTCTCCCATGCGCAACGCGCGAATGAGGCCAGGCAAAGCGCGTGGCACGCCGGATAGCGCTGTACGTCCCGCCTTTTCCTTCTTCTTGAGGGCTTCCCAGTTGTTCAGGACCTCGTTTGAGTCCTTGACGGTGACGTCGCCAAACACATGAGGATGGCGGCGCACCAGCTTGGTGGCGATGGCATTTGCCACGTCAGCCAGATCGAACTGTTTGGCCTCTCTCGTGACCTCGGCTTGAAATACGACCTGCATGAGCAAGTCGCCAAGCTCTTCGCAGTGATCTTTCGGATCGCCGCTTTCTATGGCTTCTAGCACCTCGTACGCCTCTTCGATGACGTAGGGTTTGAGCGAGGTCAAAGTCTGCTCGCGGTCCCATGGGCAGCCGCCTGGCGCGCGCAGGCGAGCCATCACCGTGGCCAGCTCACTCATGCGCTCTTTGACTCGGTCTAGGAATTCATCGCCCATGGGTGCTCCGTAAAATCCGGGTCCTTTTCTTGCGGAGCCCGAAAGCGTGGGGTTACTTTTCAGGTTGCCGCGTAGGTAAAGCGAGGTTGGTCGTCAAGTCGATGCAAATCCTATCCTTGGGAGAGCCGGTGAGGCTCATGACCATGGCAGCGCTCGTCGTAGTGCTGACGACCGGTGCACGCGCTGCGCCGGCGGCTGAGCCCGCGTTCGTTCCGGCTGTGTACGGTTCCGACCAGGAGCTCGAGAGCCGATTCAAGACGCTGCGTGCGCTGCGCACGGACTCGGACGAGAACAAGCTCGAGCGAGCGTTCGCCGAGCTCATGCAGGCCAAATTCGCTGCCAACTGGACGAACATCGAGCCGTTTTCGAAAGTCCTCGTGCGTGATGCAGAAGATGCCGCGAGCGCAGGAAACCCCGTCCGCGGCCAGTTGTTGCTGCACTTTGCTCGGGACTTGTCTCCCTCGTTGCTCGAACCACGCGTTCAGCTGGTGCTTGCGTCCATTGTGCTGAGCCCAACCAACGTCGGCAGCCACGTGCGCGAGATTCTGTCTGCTGTACGGGTACTGCTGAGCGACTTCCCGGCGGTGACCCGTTTTGTCGCGAACACCGCGAGTGTGGGTTTGCTTGCCTTGCTCGTTGGCTGTTTTGCTGTGCTTGCCATGTTGCTCGCGAGGCAGTGGCGCTACGTGGCGCACGACGTCACGCTGCTCATGCCCAAGAACAGCAGCAGCTTGCTCGCGTATGGCTTGTTCGTTTTGTTCATTGGCTTGCCGTTCGGGCTGCGCTTTGGCCTTCTTGGTGTGGCGTTCGTCGTCGTGCTGCTCCCGTTCATTCATATGGACACATCGGAGCGCATCACGGCGAGCATCGCGTTTGTGGTGATCATCGTGACGCCGCTGGCGATTCCGCTCGTTGCGGACACCTGGGTTCGGGTGGAGGGGCGCGCGCGTGATCTGTATGCGCTCACTCGTACGGCGCACGCCGAAGATGCGAAGGTGCGAATCGAGAAGAACCCCGGCGCGAATGAGTCGTTCGATGCGCAGTTCGCGCTAGGTCTCTACGCCAAGCGCAAAGCCGAGCTCGATTTAGCGCTCAAACACTTTCTGCGTGCGGCTGCCTTGGACGCGACCCGCGCTGACGTGTGGGTCAACATTGGCGCCATTCATTTCTTGCTCAATCGCACCGCGGAGGCAGACAAGGCGTTCGAGAAGGCAGAATCGCTCGATGCGAAGTCGGTCGCGGTTCACTTCAATATGTCGCGCATGCTGTACAAAGCTGGCGAGGCCGAGCGCGGCACGACGCTGCTGGCGGCGGCGCAAGGTTTTAATGCCGAGCGCACGGGCGCATACGTGACCATCTCGCGCATGATTGGGCCTCGTTACATGGTGGAAGAAACCTTGCCCGCGCAGTCGTTGTGGAACGCGGCACCATACGCGCATGAACCCATGCTTGCTTTGGCGGCCACCGAATCCATCGAGCATTTTCTGATTGGCTCCGTGCCTCGCGATGTGTTCGCCATGGCCGCGGCCGGCTTCTTGGTGCTGTTGTGGGCGATTGCCCTCGCTATGCGTCACGTGCAGACCGCGCTCCCGTGCCCGCGCTGCGGCCGCGCCATTTGTTTGCGGACGGATAAAGATCTGCCCGACCGTTCGTTGTGTGGTCAGTGTTATCATGCATTCGTGCTTGCAGACGTCGAGACGTCCATGCGCATCGCCAAAGAGATCGAGTGCCGGCGTCATGAACGTCGCCGCATGCAGCTCGTCGCACTCATGAGCATTGTGTTTGCTGGCGCAGGGCATCTGCTGCGCGGTCGCTCTCGCACCGGGGCTCTGTTCTGTTTGATTGCTGCGACGGCCTGGATGCTCGCGCTCACCGGCAGTGATATCGTGCCGCTCCCCATGCGCTTTGGTGCCTCTCCGATCAAAGTTCCCATGCTCATCATCGCAGGTGTTTTGTGGCTCGGCGCGAGTATTGCCGCGCTCATCACCGTGCCGAAGAAGGATTGAACGATGGCACTGCGCGGCACACTGAAAGACTTCGGCATCGCCGACATTTTTCAGCTGATTGGTCATCAGACCAAGACCGGCGTCTTGCTCCTCAAGAACCGCGACAGTGAAGTGAAGGTGGGCTTCAAAGAAGGCACCGTCGTCAAAGTTGAATCACAAACGCGTTCCAAAAAAGAACTGCTCGGCTACATGCTGGTACGCGCCGAGATTCTGACCGATCAGCAACTCGAAGAAGCGCTCGAGATTCAGCGTCGTAGCTTACGGCGTTTGGGTGACGTGCTGACTCAAAATGCATGGGTGACGCGCGAGCAGCTCGGCGCCTTTACGCGTTTGCAGGCCACAGAGACCATCTACCGGCTCTTCTCTTGGGAGACCGGGACCTACGAGTTCGAGCAACAAGATGTCCAAATGGACGCCGACTTTGGAGAAGCCCTGCGCGCGGAAAGCGTGCTGATGGAAGGCTTCCGCATGG
>JBIKMD010000513.1:0-4534 GCA_044359465.1 Myxococcota bacterium | reverse complement strand
CAGACGTTGACCCAACCCAAAGCGGAGGCACCTTCTTCGAGGACTATTTGGCGCAGATCGAAACGGCCACCGGTTTTCGTTACGAACGCGGCCTGAGGCCGAGCTTCAAAGACAAAAGCACGGGCGAGGTTTTCTTCAGCGATTGGCCGGAAAAACCGGGTGAAACAACGCTGATTGAAGCCGTGCGTCGCCGCGGAGAGGTCATGTTGGGCATTGTCGCGGCTAAGGAAAACGCAACACCTGGAAGGTACGTAGAAATCTCCGGGTTTGGTCACGCGCTGCACATCGCCGGGTACGACGACATCACGAAGCAGTTTGTCATCTTCGATCCAGCGAATGGTGCGAGCTACCGCGCAAGCTACGCCACACTGTTCGACCCGAAAGCTCTTGCGAAGGCGTTTGGTCGCACAAAACCCGTGGTGATTGATGATCTCGCCTGGCCCGTGGCGCAGCGCAGCGCAGCGGACCCAGTGGCGAACACCGGTGGCACTCCGCAAAAGTCGAAGGCGTACTCTAGCTGCCTGGTGACAGATCAACCACCGCCCGCGTCGCTGCCGCCGACCACGGTCGATCTGCGGAAGCATTATCTGCAGTACGACAACTATAGCGCCACGTTTCAGTACATGCGCAACGAAGCACTGAAACGTTTGCTAGCCGCGAACGCGCGGGACGCCAGTGAGATCAAAGTGCGCGAGATGCCCGTGGCGCTCACCCTGGCTGATATCTTGGTGCTGCGCGACGAAATGAAAGGTCGCAACGACACTTGGGCAGACATCATCACAAACTGGAGTGATCTCATCTTAGCCGACCCTCCTGATGTTGCGGCGCTCACTGCTTGCGAAAGTGCACTGCGCACGCTCATCGATCAAACGGAAGAGCAGCGTCTTCAAGCGGAGCTCGCCTACTGGCTTGCGGACCACGGTGAAACCGTGACGCTCATCGATCACGCGCTGGTCGATCCAGGCACGGGCGACGTTCTCACTGACATCGACGTACAAACGGCGGCTGGCGTGCGCATCGAGGTCACGGTGGGTGACGCGCTCGACAAAACCAACAAACGTAAAGATGGCGGCCCTGGCCAAGTGGAGCTGCTGGCACCGAATGGGAGCGCGAATCCCCAGAAGCTTCCCATGATCGTCCTCGCTTCTAAGCTGACGCCGACTAGCAAACGCGCTGTCGAAACGTTTGGCGCCTACGCCGTGCCAACTGTAGATATGGCCTTTCGTTTGTACTTTGCGGTGAAGGCTCTGCAGGTCGCAAAAAACGAAAAGGCGGCGTGGGCCAACGATCCAAAAGACCCTCGGCAGCCACTTCCGTTTGGGGTTGATGCGACTGCTAGTGCTTACGCAGAGCTCGAGAAGAAAGGCTCGCCCGAGAACTCAGTCTACCGAGCGTACGCGAACGTCCCGGAGAAGAAGGGCAAGCCTGCGGTGAATCCGCACATGAACAATGCCGAGCTCATGGGCTCCACGCTCATGGCGTCGCATCTTGGGCTTGGCGAAGTGTTTGCCGCCGCCATGAAGTTGCCGCCGAAGCTCGCTGGCAAGAAGCCGAGCGCAGCGGATGTTGAGAAAGCACGTGCTGAGCTAGCCCAAGAGCTTGCGCGCTGCGTGACCGTGGGTGAATTTCAAGCAGTGCTCGCCGGAAAGCCGCTTCCCAAACCGCCCGTGGCGCCGGCGCTTTCTTCTGCTGAGTTGAGCAACGGCTTGTTCGAGTGACTACGCGAGGTGCGTGAGCAACGCCTTGAACAGGTCTGCGCTCACAATCGACTCGCCAGGAAGGCGTAACATGCCAACACAACCGGGCTCTTCTGCGACCGTAATGATGTGCGCATTGTGCAGCAGGTCGCGAAACACGCGGCTGTGCTCTGGCTGGATGCCGCGCAGCGTGCGGAAGAAGTCCAAATCGATATCGAGAATATACGGCTTCTCAAGAGGGCCAATACGATCGAGTTGCGCTTGCAACACCGCATCTTCCAGTAGCGAATCGCACATGAGCCGCGTGCACGCAGCGTCGTGCGCGCCTTCGTGGCTAAGTGGGCAGTTTGGAATCAACGCGTGAGCCCAAGGCGGTGAGTTCTGCGGTTCATAACAGCCGAGCAATACGTGCACCGAGGAAATGAAGCCCGCGCGCATCGCCACGTCGATATGTTCGTCGTGGTTCAGGCGCATCATCCCTTCGCGAAGCTGCGTCTTGTCTCTCCAATCGACCAGCTCGAACTCCCGATTGCATTCGCCATTGCGTTCCTCGTGCGTGGCGTGACGACCGAGCTGTTTACGCAAGCGTTTGAGCACGAGCTCGTTGAACGCCGGCAGCGTGTCCATATGATAGTCGAGTGAGATCAGCGGGAGTGCGTGGCCCACTTCCATGGCGGCCTCTGCCCACGCTTCGAGCACGTTGTGGTGTTGCTCGCGAGTGTAAAGCCTCTTGCCGTTGATTACGCGCCACGTCATGTTAGGTCCTCTACCCAAGGAGCGTGCAAATGGCCAAGCAAAGCAAAGGCAAAGGCGGACGCATCGCAATCGTCGCCGGCCTCCGAACGCCTTTCGTGAAACAATCTACGGACTTCGCCCAGAACTCGGCACTCGAGCTCGCTAGTGGCGTCGTCAAAGAGCTCGTGCTTCGTACGGGTATCGATCCCAATGAAATTTCGCAAATCGTGTTTGGTGCGGTGGGGCCCTCGCTCACGCACCCGAACATCGCGCGAGAGATCATTTTCCAAACGAACTTGCCTAAGAAAGTCGAAGGTTTTTCGGTCGTGCGTGCCTGCGCAACGTCGCTGCAAGCGATTGCCAGCGGCGCGGAAGCGATCATGGCAGGGAATGCGGAAGTCGTACTGGCCGGCGGCGTCGACACGGCCTCTGATGTGCTCGTCGGCGTGTCACGCAAGCTCTCGCACGCGCTGCTAAAGGCATCCAAAGCCAAAGATCTGCAAGGCCGCGTCAAGGCGCTCATGTCGCTCGGGATTAAAGATTTGATCCCAGTTCCGCCGGCGCTCAAAGAAGCGTCAACTGGCTTGTCCATGGGCGAGAGCGCCGAGAAGATGGCGAAAGAAAATCACATCAGCCGCGGCGCCCAAGACGAGCTCGCGCATCGTTCGCACACCCGCGCTGCCAAAGCATGGGCCGACGGCAAGTTCAAAGACGAAGTGATGACCTTCTACGCTGGTTCTGATTTCTCGAAGCCAGTGTCGCAGGACAACACCTTCAGGAAAGAATCGGATCTCTCTGCCTACGCCAAGTTGCCTCCGGTTTTTGATCGCAAACACGGCACCGTAACTGCGGCGAACAGCTCTCCCCTGACGGACGGGGCTGCGGCAGTCATGGTGATGAGCGAAGAAAAAGCCAAGGCGCTCGGCCTCGAGCCTCTGGGCTTCCTCAAATCATGGGCCTTTGCCGCGCTGGATCCAAACGGGCAGATGTTGCTTGGACCTGCGTACGCAACGCCGCTTGCGCTCGACCGCGCCGGCATGACGCTCAAAGACATGGACCTCGTAGACATGCACGAAGCGTTCGCCGCACAGATCTTGTCGAACTTGCAAAAGCTCGCGTCGAAAGACTTCGCGAGAGACGCGCTCAACCGTTCGCAAGCCGTAGGCGAAGTAGACATGGACAAATTCAACGTGAACGGGGGCTCGATCGCGCTAGGCCATCCTTTCGCTGCGACTGCGGCGCGTATGGTCACGCAAACGCTGAACGAATTGAAACGGCGCGATCAAAACACCGCGCTGATTACCTTGTGCGCTGCGGGCGGCATTGGTGCTGCAGCGGTTCTGGAGCGAGCATGAAAGCGTTGAGTCTCAAAGTCGAAAAGGGCGTAGGCATCGTCACCTTTGATGTGCCGGGTGAGGCGCAAAACACGCTCAAGCCGAATTTCGAAGAAGAGTTCACAGGCATCATCAACGAGATCCAAGCCAATGCCGACATCAAAGCGGTCGTGCTGATCTCTGGCAAAGAAGACACGTTCATTGCTGGTGCGGATGTGTCTGTGCTCAAGACCATTGGGTCGGCCGCAGAAGGCGAGCAGACGAGCAAACGCGGCCAGCAAGGCATGTTCAAGTGGGAGCGGCTGCATGTTCCCACGGTCGCTGCGATCAACGGCGCGTGTATGGGCGGCGGCCTAGAAACCGCGCTCGCTTGCACCACGCGCATTTGTACGGACGACAAAAAGACCGTGCTCTCGCTTCCTGAAGTGCAGCTCGGTTTGTTGCCTGGCGCAGGTGGAACGCAGCGTCTTCCTCGGCTCGTCGGTCTGCAAACGGCGATGGACATGATCCTCACCGGCAAGAACATCAAGCCGGCGAAGGCCAAAAAACTCGGTCTTGTAGAAGAAGTCGTGCCGAAAGCGATCTTGCGTGAGGCCGCCATCGCACTCGCGCTCAAGTATGCCGGCGGCTATCGCCCCTTAGACAAGAAGCTCGATCTCAAATCCCTGAGCGATCCAAAGGAGATCCAACGCCTCGCGCTCGAAGAGACCCCGTTTGGTCGCGCGCTCCTATTCAAAAAGGCGCGCGAGATGCTGCTCAAGAAGACCA
>JBIKMD010000512.1:0-4541 GCA_044359465.1 Myxococcota bacterium | reverse complement strand
ATCCGGGTTGAACACCGTTGGTTGCTCGAAGTAGCGCGGGTCTCGCTGCATGGCCCAGACGCCCATCCAAACCTGCGCGCCTTTTGGCACGATGTGGCCACCAATTTGTACGTCTGAGATGGCCTTACGTCCCATCGACCAAGCTGGGGGATACAGGCGTAAAGCTTCTTTGACGATCTGTTCGGTGTAGACGAGCGCAGGAATGTCGTCGAGCGTCGGCGTGCGGCCCTTGAGGACGTGCTCTAGCTCGGCCGCCAGCTTGCGCTCGACCGCTGGGTTTTGTCCGATGCAGTGAAAGACGTACGGCAGAGCCACGGCCGCTGTCTCATGTCCCGTCAAAAACAGAATCAACGTTTCGTTGCGCAGGTCCCGTTCGGTGATGACGCCCGCGTCCATCGCAGCGATCATCGAGCCGAGTAGGTCGCCTTCATCCAATGCATACGCGCGTCTTTGTGTGATGAGGCTCGTGACGAGCGCATCAAGCTGCTCGCACGCGCGAACGAAGGCACGACCAAATCCTAGCTTCACGAGCCATGGCATCGCTACGAATAAGGGGTTCGAAAGATGCGCGAGTACTGCGTTCAGTGCGGTGCCGACGGTTGCCGCATCGCGTTTGGTCTCCACGCCAAAGAGCGTCCGGCCGACGATGTCTATGGTCACCTCGCTCATCGCTTGGGTGATGTTGTGCTGTTGTAAGGGCTTCCAATCCGCAATGGCGCGCTGCGTTGCTTGCACCATCACCTGCGCGTAGGCCTTCACGCGCTCTTGGCTGAAGGCTGGTTGCAGCATGCGGCGGTGGCGTAGCCAAAACTCCCCATCAGCTGTGAGCAGCCCTTCGCCTACGACACGGGCGAGGACGCGTGCACCATTGTCTTTGTTGAAGTGCTTTTGCTTGGTAACGAGCACCTCTTCGATCAGGGCTGGATGGTTGATGACGTACTGCTTGACGCCGAGTACTTTGAGCTCGACGAAGTCGCCTGCTTTTGCGCAGGTCTCGAGCAGCGCGACGGGATCCTTCAAAAAAGCACGCGTGCCAGCGAGCTTCGTGGGACCAACGACTGGGCAGCTTTGCTCTAGCTTGAGTAGAGCGCGCGCGTGCACGAGAACGCGATCGCAAAAACGCTCCGCCGCCTGCGCGCTCATGGTTGCTTCACAGGAATGCAGCCACAGATGCAGTCCTAGTTTGGTGGTCGCTGCATCGATTGCAACGCCCATCGGCGGCAACACTGGCGCGTAGCCTTCAATCTCCGTAATGGCTTTTTCTATTTGCGCCGGAAAGCGAAGCTTGCCGAGATAGGTGAACAAGAGTGTGTCGAACTGACGCCAGTGCGGCGAGTTTGCTTCCACCAAATGCCGCGGTTTGCCGTGCTGCTGACGAAACACGCGGTCCTTCCTGGTCGCGCCGAGCTTCACGAAGATGGCAAACAGTAGATGGCTACCAAAACCCGCTAGGCGGCTCCGCGCGTGTTCCACTTGCTTGTGGATGTGCGCAATGAGCGCGCGCGGATCTTTGCGCTGCGCGGGCGATGACCTCACGGAGTAGTTGGTCGAGTAGTTGGCGAACGCTTCGCTTCGGCCGAGTAGCGGACGTTGGTCCACCGGCACCATCACCGAAATGCGTTTGTCGCCGCCATGAATGTTTCCACGCTCTTTTTGTTCGGCGAGCACATCGTCAGCGCTCAGATGGACTGCTGCAAGCAGCAGCTCGTTGAGCGTCGTCCCCGGGTGGTTTGCTTTGAGCGCCGCGTTCATGGCGTCGAGCTCTGCGCGCGGCACCACACGTTTGGTGAAGCTACGCGCGCCCGCGGTGTAGGCAATTGGGCCGAGCAGGACAGGCGGCCGCACCAGGAAGTCGATCACGCGCGTGAAAGCCTCGAGGAACGCGTAACACCATTGGCGCAGCGAGAGCTTGCCTGGTTTGCGCACGCGCGGCGGCTTGTCTGCCGCTTCGCTTGGGTGCAGCTCGTGCATCAGCAACGCGAGAAAATGACCGCCGGCACGCCCGTCTGCCAGCGCATGGTGCATGGCGAGCGAGAGCCCTTCTTGAGGGTGGTAGCGAACGCGGAAAATCGGCGCGTCATCAAAGGGAATTGCGAGCGCGCGAAAGGCGGCAAGCGAGAGCTCGTTTGCCTCCCAAAGCTTGGTGACGAGCGTGTCTAAATCGTTGTCCTCAGTCCATTTTGCGCCGTGCTCATCGAGCGTCAACTTTGCGCTCAAACGTGGATGTTTCTCGAGCATCCGGCGGGTGGCGGCTTTGAGGGCTGCCACATCGAGCGGCGTGTTCAAGGAGACATGGTAGTGCATGACGAGTGGCGCGCCCGGGTCGTCGAGGAGCGCCATCATCTCCGCCATGTTGTCCGGAATTTGCCCTAGCATGGGCAGGTTTTCGCCCAGGTGCCGGGTCGAGGTGCTTCCGGTTTAGGGACTTTGGTCGGTTTCCGAGGGATGGTCAGCTAGGCGTTACCAACGGACGAAGCTCGGGGTTGAGGTGCGTTTCACGAGATCTCCGAGCGTAAAGCCCAATTCGCCGTAGTCGTTAGCACCCCAGCAAATGGTCACTTGGGTGTCTGCATTGTAGGCACACGCGTGGAAGCTACCTGCGCTCAGCAGGTTGGCCTTGGTCACAGTAGATGCGACAGGCGAAAGGTAGACCGGGCCCGAGGGCGGGAACGAAGCGCCGTCTCCGCAAGCGCCCTTACTGTTGATGCCCCAGCAGATCAGGCCCGCGCTCGTGGTTGCGAGCGTGTAGTTGTCGCCAGCGGCAACCGCCGTGACGCTTGGATTACCAGTCACCGGGGTGGGCAAGAAACGACGCTCAACGGTGCCGTCGCCCACCATTTGGCTGAACCCCCAGCAAGAGAGGCCGCTCGAACGGCGCGCGCAGGTGTGCACACCACCCGCTGAGATTTCGAGCGCGTCACTCACGCCGCTGACGGCCACTGGTGCTCGTTGCGGGTTCTGGGTGCCATCACCAAGCTGGCCATCTTCATTGCCACCCCAGCAAAACGCCGTGCCATCCAATTTGACGCCGCACACATGGTTGCGAGAGGCGGTGCCTCCATTTGGCGCGACGGAGAGTTGTTTGACCCCAGCGAGTCCAACGATGGTTTTGGGCACGAGCGATTCGCTAACGCCTCCATCACCAATATCACCGCCGCGTCCCCAGCAGCTCACGTCTCCGCCGGTCGTCAGCGCGCAGCTCATGGCGACGCCTGCATGAACCGTGTTGACGCTGCCAAGACCGGACACAGTGACCGGCACGAGACTATCGTTTTTGGTGTTGTCGCCTAGTTGACCATTGCTGTTGGAGCCCCAGCAGCGGACGGTAGCGTCGTCGAGCACCGCGCAGGCATGCTCGTAGCCTACGGAAATCTGTTTGACACTGCTCAAGGCAAGCACTGTGACAGGGTTGACGCTATCCGCCGTGCCGCCATTGCCGAGTTGCCCTTCGTTATTGCGCCCCCAGCATTTTGCCGTCTTGTTCGCGAGCACTGCGCAGGTGGATTGATAGCCTGCAGACAAAGCAATGAGCGCCGTCGGCACCGGCTGCTCGGTCGTGCCCGTGCTGCCGGTGGTTCCTGTTGTGCCAGTGGAACCCGTGCTTCCTGTTGTGCCTGTGGGTCCCGGCGTACCCGAGGTGTTGTTTGTGGTGCCGCAGGCAGCAAGGACACTGAATGCAAACGCAAGTGATGCGCGACCCGAGTTGTTCATGCGGGGCAGCTACCGCGATCTCACGAGGCTGCCTATGTGCGTATGTCACTGACCGGTGCGATTTTGCGCGAGCTACAACTGGCGCCCCGGCTGTATCGACGTCCCTGGTAGTGCTAGTGCGCTGAGCATGAGCCGGCCGAAAAAGAAATCTGCCATCGAAGCCTGGATTGATGAACACAGGGAGCTCGTCATCCTTGGCGCGGTGCTTCCCATTGGTAAATTTGTGTCATTCTTCGAAGACGCAAAGCGCTGGTGGAATGCGCCCGACCCTTCGGAGCATGCGCAACGTGTCGCCCGCGTGGTGGCGCAGGTGCAGGCTTATGTTGCACTGAGAAAACAAGGCCACACCGGGTTGCTGCGGACGGATCGCAAAGGCAGTTCGTCGCTGAATACGCGCATGGCAGACAAGAGCGGTGCCGTTCGTGTCGCGATGCATGATCTGCGCGCCATTTTGGGCGTCGAGCAAAACGTCGTGCGCGTAGAACCGTTCGTGACCATTGGCGAAGTGGCGAAATACCTAGATGCTCGTGGCCTACAACTAGAAGCCACGATCGAAATGGAAGACGCGACCATGGCGGGATTGGTGCTCGCCATCGGCATGACGACGCACTCGCACGTGTCCGGTTTGATGCACGACATCGTTGAAGCGTATGAGCTCGTGACCGCTTCGGGCGAGCACATTCGTGTCACGCGCGACAATGAACATGAGGCGCTGTTTCGCGCCATGCCGTTTAGCCATGGCACGCTTGGTTTGCTCGTCGCGCTAGAGCTACGGGTCATTCCCGCTCCCAAGTATGTTCGGGTGGTGTACCGGCCATTCTTCAACTTCG
>JBIKMD010000511.1:0-4543 GCA_044359465.1 Myxococcota bacterium | reverse complement strand
CGCAGCGCACCGTGCTGACAGGCAACGTGTTGTCACAAGAAACAGTCCCGTTCGCTTCCAACCCTGGATTTGGTCAGGCGTTCGCAGGGAAACCCATCATACAAATGACGGCGTCGGCCATCACGCTGCTCTCGCCTTTTGGCCTCCAAGCCGCCACTGGCGCATTGAGCCAGCAGCTGTTCAGCATGACCGCCGTCAACCACAATCGCAGCTTCACAAACCCAGCGCTCAGCACGCTCAGCAGCGCGCCTGCCGCGTTCAACACGAACGATAGCTACTACGGCGCTGCTGCGTTCGCTGTTGGCAGCTCCGCGCTCTTCGTTGGTGGTGCAAATGCAGGCTTCGATACCGTGGATGCTTACCCGTCGCCCCGTGAAAGTCTTCTTTCAGCACTCTCTTTGAGCTCACGACCTGCTTCTTCCGTAGCGCGCCTGCTACCGGCCAGCTTCTCAACGGGCAGCCGTTTCTTCGTGGCAGCAGGAATCCATTGCACAGGCTCGCAAACAGAGTGTGCAACGCTGCTTTCAACCCGTCAGCTCACGAACACCATTCTCAGCGCTACCGTCGCCCCCTAAAATAACGGGGTCAGGCACCATGACCCCATTATTGGAAATTCACGCGAACGTTCGCGGGAGCTTCGGATGCCGGCGGGCGCGTGAGGACGATAGCGACGGTGGCTGCGGTGGCGGCAGCGACGGCGCCCCCAACGATGACCCAGACCCACCATTTCTTGTAGGTGGGCATCGTGACTTCAGCCGCTGGGGCGGGGCTTGAGAGTGGGTCCGTGCCTGCGCTTGCATTTGCAGCGCGGATCGCACTCGGCGGGCTTGCGCGCGCCGCGGTGAGCGCGCCCCGAAGTGCAGGCACATCGAGCGAAGCGGGAGTCGCAAAATTGACGCTACGAACGCTTCGGTTCTTCGCATCGTACACGGTGACGCGGGCGGCGTCTGTGGCGCTAGACTCGACTAGCCACACCTCCGAAGCGTGCGTTTCTTCCGCCACGAACGTTCCCAGCTCGCGACTGAGCACATCGCGCACGGCAAACCCGCTGCGCGAGTAGCGCAGGGCCGCATCGACGACTTGGTTGATTGGAATCCGGACTGGCACACTCGTGAGCAGCACGCGACGTATGAGTCCCGAGCCCTTCACCACCAGCTCATGCACGCCTGGGAGCAAGCTGAGTGGTTGACCTAAGTACGGCCGGGGCTCGCGACCATCAACTGAGAGCGCGACCGACGCAGCGTCCGTGACGAGCGTGACTTGCACGGGCTTCGCTTTGGCGAGACGCGCGCGAATCTGCTCGTAGCGCGCTAAAAAACGCGCATCACTAACGACTGCATCTTGCGGCTGCAACTCTTCACGAAAAGCGAGATCTACGAGCAGCTCGTCAATGCGCGAATCCTGAGGGTCTAGCTGGAGCAAAAGCCGACCATACTCGCGACTGAGCGCGATGAGCGATTGCGAGCGAAAAGTGAACGCGTCTTCGGGCAGCAAGCGAATCAACGCCAGCGCGTTCTCGTACGCGAGGCGCCTGGCTGCTGGGCTCGGCGCAGTCTGCGCTTCCTTGCGTGCGGCGCTGATCAACGCCTTGAGCGAATCGACGCCCTCCGTCCAACTAGGCTGCAGACTCACGAGCGGATCACGGGTGCCATCGAACACCTGCACGTCGGGAGGAGGGTTCGCCGTCAGCGCCGTTTTGGCCTCGAGCGAAAGCGCGTCACCCTCGCGCGACATCACAACGACGCGCGGCTCATTCGCCGAGAGCAAGAGCATCAAAACGCACAGCACAGCCCAATGTTACAGGTAGTCGGTTGGGCCCGCGACAATGGCGTGTGCGACCTTTCACGCGGCCTGCCCACCACGAGCAAAGACGAACGGCGCGAACGAAAGTGCACCAGCCGGCCACACACCCCTCATGCAGAACGCATTTTGCAGCGTTGTTCAGCGCGCATGTAAGCGAAAGCCTGGCGTCACCCTCCGAGTTGAGCACACTAGGCCGCTTACGATGAGCGTGCTCAGGCTGCAGCTGGAGTTAGTGGCTGTCCTTCTGGTCCGCACGAAAGGGAGATCGCGATGATTCGGTGGCTTGCCTCGCTAGTCTTGTTCACACTGCCTGTGTCTACGGCGCTGGCCAAACCAAGCGACGCAGAGAAGGCAAAAACCAAGCTCGAAAAGAAGCTGGATGCGTTCGAAAAAACCTATGATTCCGGTAAAGACCTGAGCCGAAAAAGTCCTGAGAAGCTCGACAAAGACATCGCCGAGCTCGACGAGCTCATGAACGAGCTCAAAGCGCTCGATGCAGGCGCAGCGAGCGAGCTGTCGTCCAGGCGTGATGCGCTGGTCAACAAGGCGAAAGAAGGCGTCTCGAGCGCCGCTGCCGGCAAAGCAGACGAAGCGTTCAACAAACATTTCACGAAGTACCAAGAGTCCTTCGACCCCGAGAAGAAGAAAGTCGAAAACATCGATGCGGCGACGATCAAACGAGCCAAAGACGAGCTCGAACGTGACATCGCCAAGATCGATGAAGCAGCGCGAAAGCCCTACCAGGAAAGACGCGACGCACTCTTTGCCAAGCTCGCAGAAGACATGGCGAAGGCCAAATTGCTGAAACAACGGGGCGAGCTCGTCGCAGACGTACCGGTGATCAAAGCGATCGCAGGCATGGAAACCATCGCCCCCATGAAGCCGACGTGGTGCGAAGGCTTGGACAAAGCACTCGCAGAAGTCTACTCGAATTATCACGTTGGCGCCTTGTCACTGAACGACGACCCCTTTGGTCCGTTGTCATTCATACGCGCGGTCACCTTCTCGTGCCTCGACCCCGACTTTGACATTCGGCAGAAGTGGGTAGCGGCGTTTCGCCAAACGTTGGCGAACAAATTTGGTCTATCGGCCGCGTTGAGTGAACGCCTCATGAAGCTTGGCGCCAAGCTCGCGGTGGCGAGAGACGAAGCCAAACAATTGGAGACGATCTGCGAACAAATCGCACCGCTCGCCAAAGGACCGAGCGAAGAGCGCTACACACGAAAGCTCGAACGCATGGGCCTCGCTTGTCGCAAAAGCGCGGATGAAGACCGTGAGCTCCGCATGAATGCGGTGGACGTTCCGAACGGTGTTGGCTCACAGCTCGCTGGCGCCGTGCTGGCGAATCGCATGACCACACAAGGCTTTCACACCAATGACGGCAAGCTCACGGGTTTCGCCGTAGCCAATGCAGTCATCAACTTTGATGCGGCCAAATTCGAAAGCGAGCTTGCTGCCATGAAGCTCAACGATGTGGGCACCATCAACGCGGTCATGACTTTCTACGGCATGGCCGTGCGCATGAAAGTCCTGGAAACGGAGGCCCGAGCGCGCAACGCTGCGGTGCTGATCGATGCACCTAAAAAAGGAGTGCAAGCGTTCATTGCCGGGCTCGGTGAGAACCAAGCGTCCATTAACTTCGCACTCGCGATGGAGGATCAACTGCGAAGCGGCAACCTCAAGGGCTGCGGCGAGAAGATCTATCCGGATTTGGTCGCAGCCGTGAAAACCTACAAAGGCGCAATCGATGATCTACGCCTCGACGGCCTGCTCGCCTACAAGCTCACGCTGTGCGGCCGCAATGACACCGAGTCGCCTGTCATGGAGAGCGTGTTTGGCTACTACGCCGAACGTTCAGTTCCCGTGCGCGGCCCATTCACCGCGGCCTACATGGCGCTGCTCGACGCCCACAACAGCTCCAGCAGCGGCAGCGCAGGGGCAGGCAGCGCTCGCGGTGGCGGCTTTGATCCCAGAGCACAGCGCGGTGCGGCGCCAACAAGCAGCGGACCCTTTGTTCCAGATAGCAACCCGATCGAGCCGGTCGAGCTCGACCACAACAATACGATGAACCCGTCCACGCTCGCCGCCGGAGTGGTGAAGTCTGTAGACCCGCAAGGCGCGCTCACGAAGATCACGTTCCGCACCGAGCGTTACATGGTGCCGGTGCTCGAGTGCCAAGAAACCAACAAGATCGATCGTATCGCTTCAGACGGCACCATCCTCTACCGCTCGATCTGCAAGACAGTGGGCCAGAAGGAAGTGGAGTCGACCAACGAGCCCATCAGCGTACCAAAGTGGGCGGCGCACGGCGTCAGTGCGGGCAGCTTTCTCAAGTACAGCGGCGCTTCAGTGAATAGCGATGCAGGCCAAGCGCATCGGGGTTGGATCATCGAAGCTTACGAATCGAAAGCGCAAAAAAAGCGCACCTCCTTATTCGGCATCGCGCAGTAACCACCCGTCAAAACTGGTCGAGAATGGTCCACGCTGGATCAGACGTGATGTCGACAAAGACCTCGCGTTTCAGCTGACCCACCCAGCTCCGAAGCCGCGCCTCAGCGGGTCCAAGCAAGGCCGTATGAAAGTGAGATACGAGCTCGTTGTTCGCATTGACGCGGCCGATGTAGACGGCGTCGTGAGCGAGCAACGCAATCAGCTCATCTTCCAGCGCGTTCAGCACATCGGATTCCTCTACGCCGCAGATGCCGGAGTCCGTGGGGGCTGCAAAAGGGAAATGCACCTC
>JBIKMD010000510.1:0-4545 GCA_044359465.1 Myxococcota bacterium | reverse complement strand
CCAAGCGGCAGCGGCGCTCATGGCGATGAACAACGTGTATTATCGCTTTCGGCACTTGGTGGGTAAACCAAGCTACGGCGACAAACCCGCACGTTTGCGCATGCAGCGCATCGCCAAACCAGCGACGGACAAAACGACCTTCGAGCTCATCTGTCTTGCGGTCAGCGCAATCAATGGTTGTGAGACATGTATCCAATCACACGAACGTGTGGTGATCGAAGGCGGTCTTAGTGAAGATCAGGTCAATGATGCCGTCCGAATCGCCGCTACCATACAAGCTGCAGCCGTGAGCCTAGAGATCCGCTGAGCGAACGCGTATGGGCCCGTCATGAGCTCATTCGCAGGCACCGGTATCAAGCACAAAGCAGAACTCTCCAAAACAGACAAAGGCATCCGCATTCGCATCGACACGCTCGGTGCGGTCCCCGTGGAGCTCGCTCTGAGCAATGTCACGACTGGCATTAAAGCGAAGCTCAGCACGGACCACGAGATCGGCGATGCGACATTCGACGAGAAGTGGCGGATTGGCGGCGATGCCGCGTTCGCTGTGGCGGCACTCGATGAGTCCGCACGCAAGAAACTCCGCGCCATTCAAAACAAGTGCGTCTTCAACCTAGAGAAAGGTGTGTTCGTGGTGGACGCCGAAGGCCACGAAATGCAGAAGGCCGGCAATCTGGTGAAGGCACTGAGCGAAGTGGCCACCGCGTTGTCACTCAGCCGTGGTGACGTCAAAAAACGCCTCGATGGCATGGCGAAGAACCACGGCGAGGCTGCGCGCCGTGAGCAAGCAGCGCGCCTGCTCGCAAAACTGAACGCCGATGGTCCAAAACCCGCAGTGGCCAAGGAAGCGTCTAAAGGTACAGACGGCGCCTTGAGCATCGCCAAAGACACCGCCGGCGCAGTGTCTAAAGCTGATAAGAAAAAGAAGTAGTCCGACACCGCCATGCAAGTGCATCTAGTTGACGGCACCTACGAGCTGTTTCGCTGTTTCTTTGGTGCACCCTCGCGCAAACGCCAAGATGGCCAAGAGATTGGCGCGACACGCGCGCTCGTGTCGAGCATGGTCTCGCTGCTGAACGAGCCGCACGTCACCCACGTGGGAATCGCGTTCGATACAGTGATCGAATCATTTCGGAACAAACTTTTTGCCGGCTACAAAACGGGTGATGGGATCGATCCCGCGCTCTTTTCGCAGTTTCCTATTGCCGAACAAGCGGCGCGTGCACTCGGTCTCGTCACCTGGTCGATGATTGATTTCGAGTGCGATGACGCGTTGGCGACCATGGCAGCCCTTGCCGACGCCGACCCACGCGTTGAACGCGTGTCCATTTGTTCTCCAGACAAGGATCTCACGCAGTGCGTACGAGGGGACCGTATCGTCACCGTGGACCGCATGCGCAAAAAAACACTAAATGAAGCGGGCGTCATTGAGAAGTTTGGCGTGCCCCCGGCGCTGATCCCAGACTTGCTTGCGCTCACAGGTGACGACGCCGACGGTGTGCCCGGGCTCGCAGGGTTCGGGCTGAAAGGTGCGGCGGCCGTGCTGACCGAGCTTGGTCCCATTGAAGCGCTACCGGCGCCGCCGTGGCCGAAGACCCTGCGTTCCGCAGACAAGTTAGCAGCGACGTTCGCAGGGGGGCGCGATGCTGCGTTGCTTTACAAACGACTCACCACTCTAGTGAAAGACGTGCCACTCGAGACAAGCGTGGACGATCTCCGCTGGGAACGGCCGAGCGATGAAACATTGCGCACCCTCGGCGCGCTCATCGACGACGACCGCCTTCCCGAGCGCCTCAAAGCACGTCCGTAGCGCAACGCAAAGCATTGAACGATTTCGAGCTCGACTACGAGCTCGAGCTCGACGTCGATTTCGAGTTCCCGCCCTGTCTCCCTCGTTGTGTTTCCTTGCCAATCAACGCGCAGGCTGCATCATCATTCCCTGTTGAACAAGAATAGCATCCTCATCGATTGGATCGTTGGCGTCGTGCTGTGCATGGCGCTCGGCCTGCTCATGCTTCCTCTCCTCTGGGCCTTCGACAAGCTCTCGCACCTCGTGACGCTCGCCAAAGGGGCCTTCGTCTTAGCGCTAGGCTCACTCTTCGTCGCGATCATGCTCCAGGTGGTCCTCGCCGTCGTGTTTAGAGTGTTTCGTCTCGCTGGCGATGGCGGACGCGGCTTCGACATCAAGCTCCTTGCTAACAGCCTGGCCGCCATGGCCGTCGCCCTGCTTTCCGCAGCTTTCGTCGCGTCGCAGATTCATAGCATCGTGGCGAGCATGCCCCTGTGGGCGACCGTGCTGACATATGGCACCGGTGTCCTCGCGTGCTGGGTCGCACACGCCATTTGGAGTGTGGCGTTTCCTGGGAGCGTCTACAAGCTCGTCTCAGGCATCACGGTGCTCATTGCCTACAGTGCTTTTTCGTATTGGCATAAAGCCGCGGCATCGCTGTTTCCGTGAGCTGAGACTTGAGCCACGTGGGCATAAATCGACGCCGTCGCACGTTACAGGTAGACTAGAGGCGTTGTGCTGATCACTTATTTATCTGCGCTTTTGGGCGGTTTCATCCTCAACGCCATGCCGTGCGTTCTGCCGGTCTTGTCGCTCAAGGCTTTCCAGCTTGTTGACTCCGCGAAACACGACCAAGGTCGCCGCCGGCTGCACGGACTGGCCTATACCGCCGGTACGGTTGGGTTTTTCTTGGCCGCCGCCATTGGTGTGGTCATCCTAAAGTCGACCGGAGCCCGGCTTGGTTGGGGCTTGCAGTTCCAGCACCCTCCCTTCGTCGCCACGCTCACCGCCATCATCTTTGCCTTCGCCTTGAACGCACTCGGTGTGTTCGAGCTGTCGATTAGCTCGCAGAGCAAAGGCGGTGACGAAGACGCGCTGTCGACCTCGCTCGTCAACGGCTTCTTCGCGGCAGTCATGGCCACACCCTGCACCGCTCCGTTTTTGTCCACCGCGGCGGGCGTGGCACTCGCCGCAGAAACCTCGACGCTCGATACACTCGTCATCTTCGCGATGATCGGGCTTGGGCTCGCGCTTCCTTACTTGGCCTTCACCTTCGTTCCCGCGCTCACCAAATTCTTGCCGCGCCCGGGCGCGTGGATGAGTACCTTCAAGACGCTGATGGGCTTTATGCTCCTCGCCACTGCAGTGTGGTTCTTCGGCGTACTCCAAAAACAGATCACAGCAGATGCAGCAAACGCGTTTCTGTTCTTTCTCGTTGGCCTCGCACTCGTGCTTTGGTTCATCCAAAATTACGCAGGACTCTCTGTTTCTACAACTCGCCGGCTCGTGGGCCGCGCGGTCTCAATTGGCCTCCTTGTCGTGCTCGGCGTGCTCATTCTGCGTTTTGACAAAGCGGTTCAAGAGAGCGCTAAAGTCAGCGAGAAGCTCCTGACGGATGATGGAAGGATTGCCTGGGTGCCATGGGACACTGCGCGGCTTGCCTTGGAACAACAAAAGAAACGCCCCGTGTTCATCGATTTTACGGCTGAGTGGTGCGCGAGCTGCAAAGCCAACGAGAAAGCCTTTTTAGAGACCGACGCCGTGCGCAGCGCGCTCTCCAAAAACAACATTCTGCCAATGAAGGCGGATCTGACGAATGAGAATGAAGAGATCTACGCGCAGCTCGAGAAATGGGGGCGCACCGGCATTCCGGCCTACGTCATTTCTTATCCAGACAAGACCATTGAGCTGCTGCCAATCGTGATCACCGCCGAGCTCGTCGTGGATGCGCTCGACAAAGCCCGCAAGCAGTGGCCAGCGCAATAAACGCATCATCGCTGTCAACGACTGAACGCGACCTCATCAATGTGCACGGTCGTCGTCACACCGATCTGCTCGAAGTTGGCAACATCGTTGATCTTGAAACCAACGCCCGTGATCTTACGCGTGCCTAGCGAACGTTCGAAGGGATGATCGCGAAACAACGTGGACAAATCCACGCGGTGCTCTTCCCATTCAGCGCTCTTTGTCAGGAACGCGGCGCCACGCAAAACCTTGCCATCGGCGGTGATCAAGAACGGGCTCACGTTCACAACAGGCCCCACACTCTTCATCACGAAGCGCAGCTCACGGTAGCCAGCCCAGTCGGTCGCCAGATCGCGTCCAAAATACAACCACGCCCCAAAATCATCAGGCACGAACTCGATGGCGAGATGTTTGTCTTGAACCGTGGCGCGAAAGTGGCTCGCACCCTTGTTGCGAATGCCATAAGTCGCGAGCAGCGCTTGGTTGTTTGCAAAATCGAATGACTCAATGACCGTGTCTTCAACTGGCGCACGCGCCACGGCGGCACTCACTGCAGAAAAGCCCGCTTTAGGCTTGCGATAGGCATCTACGAGACCCCAGTGCGTCTCAATGTCATTTGCTTGCTCCATCACGTTGCCCGCTTTCGACCATTGATCCTGCCACTGGAACAAACAAAAGCCTGCAACGCGTTTTCCGAGCAAGCGCAGCTGCGTGGGGATGACCTCTGCCTGTGAGGCTGCACGGCCGTAGTCACTCTGGCCAAGCTCCGAGATGTAAACGGGCTTGTGATA
>JBIKMD010000509.1:0-4551 GCA_044359465.1 Myxococcota bacterium | reverse complement strand
AATGAAGCAAAGGAGCGTGAGAATGGCGGCGGCAGCATTCGCGTTGAACCCAGGGCGGGTGATCCACGAGTAGATTTGCAGCGGCAGCGCGGAAATAGGGCTGCCGAGTGATGTCGGTGCGAACATGACGAACGAAAGACCGCAGATGGCGAGTAGCGGCGCGGCTTCGCCAAACGCCCGGGACAATGACAGCAGGACCCCGGTGCCGATCTGTGGGAGCGCCATAGGCAACACGACGTAGCGCACACACTCGAGCTTGGTTGCGCCGAGCGCATAGGCCGACTCTTTGAGCGAGTGGGGTACTTGGCGCAGCGCCGCTCGTGCCGTCACTACGATAAGTGGGAGCTCCAGAAGCGCGAGCGTGAGCGCTCCAGAGAGCAGCGAGCGTCCTAATGCCAAAGTGCGTACGAATACGACAAAACCGATGAGCCCGTAGACAACGGACGGCACGCCCGCGAGCGTATCTATATTCGCCGAAATTAAGCGTGTCCATCGGCTCGGTCTTGCGTACTCCTCCAAATAGATGGCGGCCGCGAGTGCGGTGGGGACGGCCAAAGTAGCGCTCACTAAGAACAAGAAGACGCTGCCCATGAGGGCTGGAAAAAGGCCGGCATGTGCAGGCTCGGCCGAGGGTGCACCAAACAAAAACTGCACAGAAAGCGCTGGTCGCGCCTGGAGAATCAAGTCGACGAGCAACGCCGCAGAGAGCACCACGGGCGCTGCAAGCAGCAAGATACCGAGCAGGCGAACCACGCGGTCGCTCACGCTGCGCCTCGCATGTAGCGGGCGCGCCAGCGCGCCGAAACGGAGTTCAGCACGAAGGTCACTGCGAACAGGACCATCGCGACGAAGAAGAGCTGCGCGGCCCCGGCTTCTGTTGCGCCGGCATCGCTGAGCAATGCCGAGCCAAGAAATGCAGAGAGGGTTTCGACAGCCGCAAGTGGATCGAAAGTGAGCGAGGGCTGGAGGCCGCATGCAACGAGTACAATCATCGTCTCGCCGAGCGCGCGGGCGATCCCCAAAAAAGCAGCGGCCCCAACACCAGCGAGTGCGTTGGGCAAAACGACGTGCCGCACGAGCGCTAATTGTGTGCCTCCGAGCGCACGGCCCGCATCTCTCAGATCGAGCGGAACGGCTTGAATCGCATCGTCACACAGCGACGCCATGAACGGGATGATCATGGCACTGAGCACAATGGCGCCACTGAGTGCGCTGTAGACGCCCACCTTGCTCGTTGACGCCATGAGTAGCGGGCTGACGTAAGTGAGCGCAATGAACCCGTAGACGACCGATGGCACACCCGCGATCACGTCCAGCACCACTTTGAGCAAGAAGCGCGCACGCGGCGGGCAGTATTCCGAGAGATAGATCGCGATGACGAGCGCGACGGGTAGGGCAAAGGCTAGTGCCAACCCAGCGACGAGCAAGGAGCCGGCGATCATGGGTGCGAGCGAGAGAGGGGACGCAAGACGCAGAAACGCCAGCGACTCAGACGCCAAAATCACAACCAGCGTTACCGTGGTCAGAATCGAAAGTGAGGCTGCGAGCTTCACGAACGACGCCGCTGTGCGATCGCGCCCTTCGCGTGTCATGGGTAACCGAGCAGGGCGCGTGCTGCTGGCGCATTGGTGATGAAGTGTTCGAGCACGGACTGCAGCGGTTCCTCCTGCGCCCGTGCGTCATCAACGTACAGATAGAGCGTACGATTGAGCGGAGCATATGGTGTGCCCGCAGTGGGCAACACAGGCCCGTCGCCAAAGTCGATGGCCACGATCTGCAACTTCGATTTAGAGCGCCGGTACGCGGAGAGCCCGAGGTAGCCGATGGCGGCCGTGTCATTGGCGATCCCGTACACAAGCACGCCATCGTCTTCGCTGGTCACCACGTCGCTTCGACTTTCGCGTTCTTTGCCAACGATGACACGGGTGAAGGTTTCGTAAGTGCCGCTGAACTCGCCAGCGCCGTAAAGACGAAGTGGCGTTGCCGGCCAATCCGGGCGCAGGTCACGCCACGTTCGCACCGGGGAGCCTGGTTCCCATAGGCGACGCAGCTGCGCCAGCGTCAGGACGGGGTTGCGCACGGGGGCGTTCTGATGCGCGGCCATGACAATGGCATCGGTTGCGATCGCTATCGCGCGCGTCTTGATCTTGCAGCCGCGCGCTTCGTCTTCGTTCATGGCGCGAGCGCTAGCCGCGATGTCCACTTCACCGCGGCACAAGCGCGCAAGGCCGGCAGCGCTGCCTGAGGTGCGCACGACCACTTCGTGGTCAGGCCTCGCGCGGGCATAGCTTTCGGTGAGAAGCTCGGCGAGGGGTGCCAGCGTGCTCGATCCATCGATCGTGATGCGTTCGCGTGGTTGACACGCCACGAGCAGGAGGAAGGTGAGGGTACGCATCACGCTTTCGGTAAGCTCAGGAAGAACGTGGTACCGGAGCCTGGTTTGCTCTCTACGCCGATGGTGCCGTCCATGGCCTCCACCAAATGTTTGGCGATGGAGAGCCCTAGGCCCGTGCCGCCGGTGTCACGCGCGCGCCCAGCGTCGACGCGGTAGAAACGTTCGAACAGCCGCGGCAAATGCTTTTGCTCTATGCCTGGGCCGGTGTCGCGCACGATGATGCGCAAGCTCGTGCCTTGTTCTTCAGCGCTCAGTGCGATTCTTGCGCCTTCCGGGCAGTATTTGACGGCATTGTCGATCAGATTGGTGAGTACTTGTTCTAGTGCTCGGCGATCGGCTCGCACAGGCGGCAACGTTTGTGAGACGGTAGCCTCGAGCTGCAGCCGTTTTTTGTCCGCACGCTCTTTGAAGAGGCTCAGGGAATAAGCCGTGACAGTCGACAACGCGAGCGGCTCCAGGGTGAGCTTGTAAGCCTTCGATTCGATGCGCGAGAGATCCAGAAGATCTTCCACCAGGTCCGCCAGGCGCTGCGCATTACGATCGACAATATCCAAGAAGCGAACGGAGTCCGCCGGCCCTTCTATAGAACGCAGGGTCTCGGTGGCCGATTTGATGGCTGTCACGGGCGTGCGCAATTCGTGAGATACGTTTGCAACAAAGTCGCGACGCAGCGACTCGAGGCGCCGCACGTCTGTGACGTCTACGAATACTGCCACGAGGCTGTGTTCTGCGTCTTCGAGCGGGCTCGTTTGGACAAGTAGGAGCCTTGGTTTGATGCCAGCAGTCTCGAGCTCTCCGGATTGCGGCGCCGCTTCCGAGCGCGTGCGTTCGACAATGGCCGCGAGCTCCGCGTTGCGCACCACTTCGATGAGTGGCTTGCCCATGACCTCTTGTCCTAGCAGCAGCATCTCGCGGAGTGCTCGATTGATGAAGGCAATCTTGGCATCCGCATCGAGCACGAGCACGCCCTCTTGCATACCCTCCAAAATGCGGTGCTGGCGGCCGATCTGCTCGCGCATGGTGAACAGTGCTTCGCGCGTTTGTTCTCGGTTTTCTTGCAGTGTACGCGCGAGTTTTTGCTCGGGCGAGTCGTCTGCGAAAAACTCCCGCAAGCGATCCGGCGAGTGCTTGAGCGCCGAACGGAGCGTGTGAACACGTTCGTCACGCAGACGGTTGGTGGCCCACATGGCAAGCGCCACGAGGGACAACGCGAGCCCACCACCAAGGACCAAAGAGAGCTCTACGCGGTGTTTGATTGTTTCAATGTCACTCGCATCACGCGCAATTCGAATGACGCTCAGCGCTTTAGCGGGCGCAGTTGCTGCTTGCTCGCGCGAGCGGAGCGGTAGCGCGACGTAGGCGAGGCGTTCTGAAACGCTGGCCGAGTAACGAACGGAAAAGCCGATTTTACCTTCACGCGCGACTGCCACTTCCGGTCGCTCTGCGTGGTTTTCCAAACGTTGAAGATTGTCGAAGGTGATGGACGAGTCGCCAATGACTGCGCCGTCTGAGCTGATCAGCGTGACGCGGGTGTCTAGCTCCTTGCCTAGCTCGTCGGCGAGCGCATCCCACTCGACGCTCGGCCCACGTTGGCGGACGACCGCTTCAACTAGCTGGCCAACGCGGGTCAGCTCGTGCTGCAAGCGCTGCGTGAGTGTTTGTTCCAGCGTCGTCGCAAGCAGACGCGAAGACACGCCCACGAACACCACGACGATGCCAAAAATGAGGACGAAAATGGACGCGGGCGAGCGGAGCAAGCGTTAGGTGACCTCGGGTGCTTCTGCGAAGCGATAACCAACGCCGCGGACCGTCTCAATGTAGTCCGCCGCAGCCGTGAGCTTTTCGCGCAAGCGTTTGACGTGCGTGTCTACCGTGCGAGTATTTATCTCCGCCGAAATACCCCAGACGACGTCGAGGAGCGATGCCCGTGATTGGACGCGGTTCTTGCGCTGCCATAGCGTGTACAATAACTTGAACTCGAGCGCAGTCAGCTCCACCTCGGCGTCATTGACCCACACTCTGTGTGCAGACGTGTCGATGCGTAGCTTGCCAAAAGTGATGATGTCTTCTGCTTTGGTTTCGGCTGGTTTACCTCGGCGGAGGATGGCTTGCACGCGCAGCAGAAGCTCGCGCACGCTGAACGGTTTGACCACGTA
>JBIKMD010000507.1:0-4555 GCA_044359465.1 Myxococcota bacterium | reverse complement strand
TCGACTCGTCACAGGTCTCGTTCGAAGAATTCAAGCTCTCGCAGATGCTTGCCGGCACCGCCAACCTTCCGAGTCCAGACGACGGAAACAACAACCCCCGATGGCCAGACCTCATGCTCTCCAGCCAGGAGACTCTGTATCCCCCGCCTGCACCGGCGGAGGAAGAGACCACGACAGAAGCAGCGCGGCAATCGTCACAGCCGAGCACCATGCGTGGCAACTTCGGCATCACCAGCGGTTACGCGCAGGCGATTCTCGATCTTTGGGCGGCCTTCCCGCCGGAAAAGCAAGCGCTTTACGGAAGCTCGATCGAACAGTTCATGACGAGTGAGATGGGCCTGGTTGCCGGCGAGCCCTCGCAGGGCCCGAAAGTCGAGGCTTACTTTGCTTCGATCCGAAACCCAGGAGCCACCGCGGAGCTGCCATTCAACGACGATGGCAAGGTCATTTGCACCGGCATCAAATGGTCACTGTCCAACAACGAGGAAGAGAATCGTGCTGCCGCCGACGCGCTCTACCAGCAGCTGTTTTCAGCGGTGGGTGCCGATGCGATCAAAGCAGTGCAGAGCGCCGTAGCCAACCTCGTCAAAACGATGATGGAGACGAACCATGCCGTGCGCGAGAACCACCCACGGCGCAACGAGTTGCAAACCGAGACTTTGCCTGCGGCGAAGAAGGCGCTCGAGGCTGCGCTGAACGCCATCACCCCTGCAGCAGCTCGCGCGCAGGCCCTGAGCTTCTGCGGTTATCGTATGGCCGAGCTCGCGTGTGAGCTGCAGAAAGAGAAGTACGAGTACGACATGAAGGCGCTGATCAAAACGGCTGGTGGTTACTACCGAAACAAGCCGGGTGATGACATCTTGGGCGGCGCGCGCCTCGACGGAAAAAAACCGCGCGACCGGCGCGGGCACTCAGATGTCTACGTGCGCGCCAATCAACTCCAAGACATCATGCCCAATTTCTATTTGGACCCACGCGCGCTTCAAGACACGCGAAACCAGCTTTGGGATCTCATTGGGGGTCTGAGTGGCGACGGCACCACCAGCGACAACCCACTCGACGTTGACGGCGCGCTGTCTGACCCGTGGGATACCGTCGTGCAGCAATTCGTGACCGGCGAGGATCGCTACCAGCAGAATGACGCTGCTCGCGCTACCGCCGACGAGAGTGCAGACGCTCAAAGAGTACACTCAGACGCATCAGAGCCAGTGGCAGCAACAGTAGGGGAGCCACAAGGCCCCACTTTTTCGCTTGCCCAGTTCGACGCCAACCTCGACGCTTGGCAGGGCCAAATGGACTCACTCGCTGATGTGTCGAGCGAGCTCTCTTTGAAGCTTCAGATGGGCATGGATGCGCTGAGCAAAGTCGAGTCCACACTCTCGAATCTCGTGAAAAAATTCAGCGATACGGCAAACACCATCACGGGGAATCTCAAATGAGCGCACCGCTATTGCTACAAAGAGACGCCAAAGCGTTGGCGCGTTATGGGTGGCAAGCGCTGCTCGCCGGAAGTACCGATGCAGGAGTTGGGGCACTTGCGTTAGCAGTCAACACCGACCCGAGCTCGTTTGACGGATGGCTCGCGCTTGGCGTTGGGTTTACCCAGAAGCACCAGTGGAACGACGCGAGAGAAGCGTTTGGCCGTGCGTGCTTGCTTGCACCGCATCAGATCGAACCTTGGCTACACTGCGCTGAATGCGCACTTCAGCAGAACCTATTTTCAGATGTGATCTCGTGTCTCATCCGTTGCATCGAGATCGATCCCAATATGAGCACAGCCGCAGGCATTCGCGCTCGCGTCCTCGCTGTGAAGGCTTACAAACGCCTGCAGGCGACTCAGGATAAACCATGACACGCATCGATCAACGCACACCGCGCAGCGATCCCAGGACCAAAGACCAGGCCCCCGTCACGCCGGTCGTTCAGCAACCGACGGCGCCTTTAGCACCCGCGAGCGTGACGTCTGGTTTGCTCGAAATGCCGTCGTTCTTCGGCGCGATTCCGCCTTCGTTGCTGCCGCAAGATCTTGCCCAGCTCGCAGCGTCGCCACAAGCCACGAGTGGACAGATCGAAGTTTTGCTCCGCAATTTGGACCAGCTTGCGCCAGCACTGCCGCCCCAGATGGAGCCCGCTGCGCCGTTTAGCTTCGAGCACGCTAGCACTCCCGGGCCGCTCCCCGAGTGTGACGCGCCAGCGCTCTTGCTCATTGAGCAGGCGGGGCCACAAACCAAGGCGCAGCCCCACCAAAAGGATGCGAAGCTTTTTGGGCTGCTTCACGGCGGTGAGACCAAAGAAAAAGTCATCGCGCAAGTGGTGCATCGTCTGCAGCCTTCGCAACAGAAGACAGTCGCGCAGCTCGTGGCGACCTTGCAAGAGCAAGGGATCTTCAAACAAATCAATCTGGGTACGAGCAAAACCAAGACCGGCCAGGGACAAGCAGTCGGTACCTCGTTTGCCCTGCCCGAGGCCGAGGATGCCGACGATGCCGACGATGAGATTCTCGAGCTGCCGCACAAAGGAAGTATCGCGATCAGCGCTGCCATGCGAATGTGGGAAGGCGCCGATCTCGAGATGCTCGTAACCATCGTCATGTTCGAGCTTTCACGAAGCGCGCAGGACGACGTCAAAGCGCTGCTCGATCAGATCAAGAAGAATAACGCAGAGAAAGCCCAAATCCGCGCGTTCGTTGGCAGGGCGCGGGAACAAAAGGCCAAGGTGGAAGCCGACCTGCGCCGTCAGTATGATGAGCGCTGTTCAATTCCCAAGACTGAACCACCTCATCCGCGCTGGATCGATAGCGCACAGCTCAGCTTCGAAGACTTCAAGCTGTCGCAACTACTGATCGACAACGGTGGTCTGCCTGCACCTGGGGATGGAGTCATTCCCGAGGGCACGCCTGACGTTGGTGTGTCACCCAACGAAACATGGTTCGACCATTGGGACCCCGAGGCTAAGGACCCATGGTCCGTGCTCGGAGCGCAGCTCAAGCTCAGGGCGGGTCAAATGACCAAACTTCGCAACGAATGGGACGGCATGAGCGCCGAGCAAAAGTCCCATTTTGGCAACGACTTTTTTACCTGGCTGCTCACGCCGGCAAGCGAGGGCGGCGTAGGTTTGGAGGCGAGTCCGAGCACGTCGCAGGCGGGGGCCGTCAGTGCCTACTTCCGCGGGCAAGGGCACACTGACGACGCTGGAGGCGCGTCTGGTAGCAGCGCCGTCACCAATCTCTCGCTGGACGAGCTCAAGGAAGTCTGGGGGCTTCCGCCAGGCTTTGCCCTAGCTTTGAACGACTACTGGCAAACCATGACGGCGGCGCAGCGCGCTGAGTACGGAAATGATCCTCGTCGATTTTTGCAGGAAGCCGTTGGTTTGCAGAAAAACAAAGGCGACCAATCGCAGAAAGTGCGGAGCTTCTTCAATGCCCGAGAAAGCGAGCTGGCAATCCCATTCTCGCCTGCGCACTATCAAGGCGCTACACCGCCGGATTGGATAGAACCTGGCAGCCCTGAGCACCTAGAGTGGCTCAAACAGCAAGCGGCACTTTCCGATATGAACGCCCAAACGACCATCGCAGAGCACGGCATTGGTGTGATCCAAGGCAACGACCTGCAAGCCGTCGACGTTGCTGTGCGCGCCTACATGGAAGCCTTGGTGAAGTATCAACATGCCAAAGCGGAGGGAAAAGACACCACGACTTACGAGGCGACGATGAACGCCAAAAAGACTGCAATGATGTCGCTCATCAAGTCCGTCCAGCCGCCGGCTTCGCAGCAGGTGCTCGTCGAGTACACGACCCACAGAGTCAAACAGTTCATCTACGAGCTGCAGTACGCGGTGGTAGCTAAACAATCTGGCGACAACGGTCACGTCGGCGGGATCAACGTTATCCCAACGGACATCCTTGGCGGCTCCGTTGGCATCAAGTGGGTCAAGAGCGATCGCGAGCCTCACTTCGGACAGTTCGGCGATATCGAGTCGGAGTGGACGCAAGACACGGAAGGCGAGTGGTACCAACGCGTCGATGATCAAGGCGGGTCAGACTACCTTGTCGACAGCACCTGGCTGTCTGCATTCGGTGACTCGTTCTACATTGATCCAGACGCCATCATTGGCACCATCTCGTCGCTTGATAGTTTCCTCGACTCCGCAGGCGCGACGAACACATGGTCGTTTAGGAACCCAGCTCAGAACGAAGTCGTGTACGATTTCTTTGCGCATGATGAGAAGTACTTCGACGCGACCTCACTCGGCAATGATGGTATTGGCTTCTCTGCTGCCGAGTCGGGCAACGTCGTCATTTCCGGCGCCGTCGTGAACATGGTCTACGTTGGGCCAGGATCGCAAGGTAGCGTGTCGCCAGACGACGTTGCGTTTCTGAACAAGGTCTACACGGACGCGTTGCCACAAGAAGAAGCCAAAGCGCCTCACACGGCTGGACTTCGTGAAATGACGCTCGCTGAGTTCGACGCTCGTATTGCAGCTTGGTCTGATCGCGCAGACGCACTCGGCGATATCTCGAACGAGCTGTCAACGCGTTTGCAACTGGCCATGGATC
>JBIKMD010000508.1:0-4555 GCA_044359465.1 Myxococcota bacterium | reverse complement strand
AAAAAAGGCTGCGCAGTGCTGCGGACCGGTAAGATCTTCCTGCATCTCACGCTCACGGACGCAGGCGCCGTGCAGACTTTGACGGTGACAAAAAACGCGATTCGACGAGACCCAAAGCTCGTAGAGAAGTGTGCGAGAGAGAGCGTGATCAAATGGCAGTTTCACCCACCACCTGAGAACGTGAGTCACGAAGTCGACTTTGCGCTCATCCTTTCAGACAAGTGCTGATGACGTCGCTTGAGGCGCTAGAACTTTTTGAGCCGCGAAGCGAGTGCCAAATACGTTGAGAGTGCTGCGCCGTCTTCATGTAGCGCCTCGTAGAAGAGCGCGCGGGCTTCCTGTGCGCCAAAGAGGTCTTGCTGCATCGCACGGTAAAGTTTGTCGCCCAGGAGATAGCCGATCGCGTGCGTGAGCGCGTTGAAGGTATCTGCGTCGGTCGTATACAAATCACCCACGTTGCGTGTGGTGACCCCTTGCTCCATCTTGCCGTGCTTCACGACGAGCGCCGCGACCCTCGCTTCGAACGGATGCCGCGATTTGTCCTTGGCGATGCGTTGGAAATCTTTTTGCTGCAGGCAGGTGCGCTTTGGATTGATGATCTTGCTGCCGAGAAACCCCATCGCCTCGTTCAAGGCGCGGCAGTAGAACGCGTCAACCAAGTAGCGTGGTTCGTCATCACCAGCACACACGTGACGCAAAAAGTGGGAGGCTTCTTCTGCCGCGTGATTCACGGTGAGCATACCCAAGAACACCATGTTCGCTTTGGGAATAAAGTAGCTCTCACCGCGCAGCACTTGGGCGCGAATGTCTGCGAGCTCTGCCTCCGTGAACTTGGCACGCCGCCGTAGCGTGGAGAGAAAATAGGGGTCGACGACGGTGCTGACCGCCACGCCATCCAGCGCATCATCGAGATCAATCTTGAGCGCGTCAGCAATTTGCTGCGCGAAGTCTTTGAACGTGGTTTCAGGGCGTTCAGTGTCGAACAACGCATCGTCTGCATCGAGCGAGCAGCTTTGCTGCGCAACAATAGGCGGTGCGCCAAGCACGCAGTACTCGTCGTTTTTCACACGGAGCACGTCGACAGATCGCTCGAGCCCCATGCGCTCAATTTGCCAGTAGAGCGCTTCACAATTTTGGTAGATCACGAGGCGCTTTTTGGGGCCAAGCTTGCGCCGCCTGAGCGCCTCATCGACTGCCGCCGGCAAATGCCCCGGCGCAACGTGCAGCTCTGACGCTAGCACGATTATGGTTTTGTTTGGTCGTTGCTCGAGTGCGCTCACGATCTGTTCCGCGGCGTGTCGATCGTGCGCCGCAAGTCCAGCGCCATCCGCATCGATGCCGATCATCGGCAAGCGGTGGTCGCCGCAAAAGTCGAAGATTGGTTTATAGGCGCTGAAAATACCTTCCGCATCGCACGCGATGCGCCGGAGGAACTCGGTTTCTTCGATGCGCCCGGCCATCAGTGCGTCGAGCGAGGGCTGCTCTTTGGTCGGCACCAACTCGAGCGCGACAGTGGGCTGCCGATCGAGCGGAAAACGCCGTAGCAAACGCACGACTGTTTGCTGCGCTTGTGCCAACGTGTGATAATCGCCCACATAGATGATGTCGGCTGTCAGCGCCGCATCGAGCAAGGCGTCGAACGACGAGGTCGCTTGGTAGCGCGTGACCCGTCGCTTGTATTCGCGTTCATAACGTTTGAAGGCGGCGTTAGGCTCACCCTCGATACGCGCTTGGTTCAGCCCATACACCTCACGCTGCAGCTCGATCATTTGCTGGCGAAACAGGTGATGCGTCGCGTTGCCTCGAAGTCTCTGCACTGATCACAATGGTCCGCGGCGCAAGGCGCAAAGTCAAAAATAATGGGGTCAGGTACCATATCCCCAGGGCTAAATGGCTCCCGACGCAAACGCTGACGCTGTCGCAAACGCCGACGGGCAATCGCTGACGCGAACACGTACGAGCAAACTGTTCGCGCACCCTGAATTCGTACGGGTCCGCGAACGCGTCAGCGCCATTCCGTTTGCGTTTGCGACAGCGTTTGCGACAGCTTCAGCTGTGCGTCGGCGTTTGCGTCAGTTGTGCGCCGGAAACAATCTAGGGGGCTAGTTGGCTGACGCGCGCTTGGAGCTAGCGGTGTAATCATCGCCCGATTTTTTCATCGCCGTACGCACGATGTTCGTACTCATGGGCTGCCCCTGCCGGCGCAACAGCACATGCACTGAGGATCCTTCGGCGCCACGCAGTTTCACCACGACGTCGGCTAGATTGAGCCCACTCGTTGAGGTGTGGTCGATTTCGACGAGCTGGTCGTCTGGTTGTAAGCCTGCCGTGTCTGCTGGACCGCCGGCGATGGCGCGCACCACGACCGGATTCTCTTCCCGCATCGTCAGCTCAACGCCAACGCCTACGTAGTCACTCGGGAAGGGATTGACGATCTGTTTCTCGCACGCCGCAGTGAGTGTGGCGCAGCACAAGGCTGACAAGGCGAGCGCAAATCGCATGAAAGGTAGAGTAGCGAGTGGCGCGGCATCTAGCACCGATTTCTCGTGCAGGCCGCTAGATTTTGCCTAAGCGGTGACCGCTGCTTTGATGCGCGCCACGCCTTTTTTGATTTGTTCTTCGCTAGTTGCAAAGGACAAACGCAAATGACCCGGTGCGCCAAACTCGCCGCCAGGAACCACCGCCACATTGTGTTTGGTGAGCAAATAGTCGGTGAGCTCCGAATCGGTACGCCCATATTTGCCGGAGCTGATCACACCTTTGAAGCTTGGAAACGCGTAGAAAGCACCACGCGCGTCGCCGCAGGTCACGCCCGGAATCTCGCGCAGCATGTCGACAATGAGCCGCGCCCGTTTTTCGAACGCAAGGCGCATGCTTTCCACAGAATCCTGCGGCCCCGTCAGCGCAGCAATCGCCCCAGCTTGCGCAAAGCTCGTTGGGTTCGAGGTCATGGCGCCTTGTAGCGCGCCCATCGCTTCTACGACTTTGGGCGGACCGGCACAAAAGCCGATGCGCCAACCAGTCATGCTGTAGGTCTTGGCTACGCCATGGGCGATGAGCAGTTGTTCACGCAGCTTTGGGTACTGCGGCAAAAAATCGAGCATCGAGGTGAACGCGAACGAGCCGTAGACCAGCTTCTCGTAGATCTCGTCCGAAATGACGAACAAATTGCGCTCGAGGGCGAGCTTGGCAATGCCTTCGAGCGTGGCGCGGTCATAAGCGCCGCCAGATGGATTGTTCGGGCTGTTGACGATGATGACTTTGGTCTTTGGCGTGATCGCTTTTTGAATGTCTTCGATCGTCACGGACCAAGTCGTGTCGTCTTTGGGCTGCACGAACACGGGCGTGCCGCCTGCGAGCTTGACCATGTCCGGATAGCTCACCCAGTAGGGCACCGGGATGATCACTTCATCACCCGGGTTGCACACGGCGAGAATGGTGTTGAACAGCGTGTGTTTGCCGCCGCAGCTAATCATCACTTCATTCGCCGCGAAGGTGACCTTCTGGTCGCGCTGGAACTTGGTGATGATCGCTTGTTTCATCTGCGGAGTACCGCCGACGGCCGTGTATTTGGTCTCGCCTTTTTGCAGTGCCTTTACAGCGGCGTCTTTGATGTGCTCGGGCGTGTCGAAGTCAGGCTCACCTGCGCCAAAGGATACGACGTCATTGCCAGCCTCTTTGAGTGCTTTGGCTTTGGCGCTGATGGCGAGCGTGGGGCTCGGTTTGATGAGCTCGGTACGTTGTGCAAGCAGACTCATGGTTTCTCCTTCATGGCATTGGCGAAGCGCTCTTTCAACTTCTCATTGACCGCTTTGGGGACCATGCCTTCGACTGAACCGCCAAACATGGCGACTTCTCTGACGAAGCTACTGCTGATGTAGAATGCGTCCTCGCCGGTCATCATGAACATGGTTTCGATGGAATCATCGAGGTGGCGGTTCATGTTCGCCATTTGAAATTCGAACTCGAAGTCGGCAATCGCGCGCAGGACGCGAATGAGCACCTTGGCGCCCATTTTGCTCGCGTACTGCACGAGCAGCCCTTCGAAGCTGTCGATGGTCACGCGCTTTTTGCTCTCGTCATCGAGTGATTCCGCAATGAGATGCATCCGCTCTGGCACGCTGAACAAAGGCGTCTTGCGCGGATTGACGGCCAGAGCGACGATCACACGATCGAAGATCTTCAGCGTGCGCTTGATGAGGTCAATGTGACCATTGGTGATGGGGTCGAACGAGCCGGCGTAGAGTGCGACGCGGTTGTCTTTCAAGAAATCAGCCTCCGCAGATTCTCTCTCGCTCCGCTGCGTAGTCGCGGAGGCACCTTTGTCTCTGCCTCACGCGCACTTGTAGAACAAGAGCTTAGTGTCGCCGTAGATGCGTTCGTCGAAGAGCGTGGCATTTGGCGGCGTGGCGACTTTGCGTGTGGCCCGTGTTTCGAGTACGAGCGTGCCCCCTGGTTTGAGCTTGCCAGAGAGGAACAAGCCGGAGATCACTTCATCCAGGTCTGCGAGCGCGTAGGGTGGGTCGCAGAAAATGAGATCCGCAGCCGGAAGCGA
>JBIKMD010000506.1:0-4561 GCA_044359465.1 Myxococcota bacterium | reverse complement strand
ACCGAATCGGCATGCGCTTTCCACACGAAGACATTAACGCTGCGTTGACCGACATTGGGCAAAACGTGCTCAGTTACATGGGAGACATTGCCTCTTCGCTCGCACGCTCAACGCCGGCGTTCATGTTGTCCATGTTCGTGTTTCTGATGGCGCTGTACTTTTTGCTGCGCGATGGTCCGCGCTTGCTCGAGTGGATCGCTACGCTGCTGCCTTTCTCACCAGCGGACACAGCCGCGCTGTTCACTTCTGTTCGTGAGTCGGTGCGTAACGTCATGCTCGGCTCGCTGCTCGTGGGCCTTGTGCAAGCGTCGCTCGTCCTCGTTTTGCTGCTCGCGTTTTCCATTCCTGGCGCGTTTGCTCTGTTCACGCTCGCGCTCATTTTGTCCTTGGTGCCGGTGGTAGGAACGACCCCGGTCACCGGTGGCGCGCTGATCTACTTGCTCATCGACGGGCGCGTTGGCGCCTCGGTTGGCATGGTCGTGGGCATGATTGTCGTTGGCCTCAGCGACAATATCATTCGCCCCATTGTGCATGCGCGCTCCGGCGGGATGCATCCGCTGCTCTCGTTGGTCTCCATTTTTGGGGGCCTGCAAGCCTTTGGCGCGGGCGGCGTGTTTATGGGACCGGTTCTTGCGGCCCTCGCCGTATGGGCTATCGACCTGTATGCGCGCTCACGTACGGCCTCGGTCGCCAAAGACTCGCAAATCATTACATAAGCGGTACGCTGCGAGCTTGGAGTCGTAGATGAATGCGTCGAGACCCGTTCGCGGCGATTTTGGTGCGCGTGTGCGCATCCGCGTCGCTGGCGCAAAAGAGCTCGAAGACCGCTATGCTGCGAATATCAGCGCAGGCGGCATCTTCATTCGTGATGATCGCCCGCCTGCCGTAGGCACCAAGGTGCTCGTCGAGTTCGTGCTGCCTGACGGTAGCCCGCTTTGTCGTATTGAAGGCAAGGTCGCTCGCGCCAGGCCAGCGGACGTGGCCGGTGAGAAAACTGCGGGCATGGGCGTGGAGTTCATTCAGCTCGATGAGTTTGCACGAACGCTGGCTGCCTATCGTTCGCCTCCTAAAGAAGCGCACACAGTCAATGTCATTGAAGAGCTGAACGACAAAGCGCCAACAGAAGAGGTGCTCGGAATCGACTTAGGCACCACCAATAGCTGTGTTGCGTTGGTGGTGAATGGGGTGCCGCAGGTCATTTCGTCTGCCAACGGGTTTGAGACCTTGCCGAGTGTCGTGTTCGTCATGACCGATCCGCAGAAGGGCAAACAGATCTACTGTGGTCACAAGGCCGTCGAGCGCATGATTCTGGAGCCCAATCGCGCGATTTACGGCGCCAAACGTTTCATCGGACGCCCCTTTGTCTCTCGCGAAACGCGCACCTTCGGTCACTTTTTTCACTATGAGCTCGCCGAAGGGCAAAACGGCTTTTCCGCAGTTCGAATCGACGGCCAGGTCTATCCTCTCGAGTGGGTGAGCGCGTGCATTTTGGCGCAGCTCCGAAAAATTGCGCACAAGACCCTTGGGCGCGACATCAAAAAAGCCGTCATCACGGTGCCTGCCTATTTTGGTGAAACGCAACGTGAAGCGGTGCGTGAGGCAGGACGGCTCGCCGGCTTGGAAGTTCAGCGTTTGCTCAGCGAACCTACCGCTGCTGCTGTGGCGTTCGGTTTTGGGCGCGCCATGCAGAAGACGATTCTCGTCTATGACTTAGGCGGCGGTACCTTCGACGCATCGATCTTGCGCATCGCCAATGACACCATGACCGTGCTCGCGACAGACGGCGACCCTTTTCTTGGCGGTAGTGATTTCGACGATCGGATTACCGAGCTGCTCCTCTCCAATATTCAGCGGAGCACCAATATCGATTTCCGAAAAGATCCAGTCACAGTTCAGCGCGTGCGCTTTGCGGCGGAGCTCGCCAAGAAACAGCTCTCAGAAGCAAAAGTAGCAATGATTGATGTGCCGTATCTTGGGCAAGGCAAAGAAGGCCCCATCAACTTGAACACCACGCTCGAGGTGGATCTGTTCGAGAGTCTCACCGAGGATTTGGTCACGCGAACGCTCGGTATTGTTGAGAACACCCTCAAGATGGCGGGCATCAAGAGCTCTGACATCGACGAAGTGGTGCTCGTCGGTGGACAATCACGAAGCCCGGTTGTGGCACGGCGACTCGCTGAGCGTTTTGGGAAGAAGCCCTCGCGCGGTGTGCATCCGGATCATGCGGTTGCACTCGGCGCGGCCATCGTTGGCGCTGCCGCATTCAGCACGGCTGCGGCGGCTGCAAAAGTGAACTTGAGCCTCACAGACATTCTGCCGGCATCGATCAGAGTGTCGCAAGGAGGACCCGCTGTTGTGGTGCTCCCCCGCGGCAAACCTTTGTCTGCCGAAGCGCTCTTCGAGATTGAAACGACAGCCGGCAAGACCAAAGAGTTCGCGGCGAGTCTGTATCGCGGCGAATCAGACAAAGCAGAAGAGAACGAGCTGCTTGGGCAAGTGAAGCTGCCATCCTCTATGGCGATGGCGCTCACCAAGACCAAAGCGCCGCTCACGCTCAAGGTGAGTGAAGACGGTCTGCTGAGCGTCACGCTCAAGCATCCGCTGACGGATGAAGTGCAGACCTTGTCCGTCGCCCTCAAAGAAGACGCAAAACAAATCCAAGAGCTGAGCGAAGCGGATATGTTGATCGAATGAGTCGCCGATGATGTGGTTGCTCTTGGTAATGGTGTTGAGCGACGCTCCGGCCACCGCGCCGGCAAGCGAGCCTTTGCCCGTAGAAACAGCCGCTGTCGCGCCAGCGTCTGAACAACCAGCTTCTGGGCCGACGGAGCTGATTGCCGCGCCTGTGCTCGCAGAAGCACCCGCTAGCAAGCCGGTGAGCACCGAGGCCGCGCCAGCCAAACGCACCACCGTTTCCGCGGCAGTGAATGCCGACCAAGCCGCGCTCAGCGGTGCGATAGCCAAACCGTGGAGCGTGGTGCTCAGCTTCAACACCAGTATGGGCCTTGGCACCTTCGTGTCGAACCCGAATGCAGGCACGGCTTATGTCGGGTCGAGCTTATCGATCGAGCCGGCGTACGTGTTCAGCCTTTCGCGGGACTTTCGCGTGCGAGTCAGTGCACGCGAATCGCTGAGTTTGGAGTTCACGCCGCCGGATGATCCGAACGGGCGCCGCTTCGAGTGGTCGGACTTATTGCTCGGCGCGTCGGCGCGTCTGTACAAGATTCCTGTCATCGACGTGGATTTGTGGGCAAGCTTTCGCTTTCCAATTCCGCTCTCGATGCAAAGTATTCAAGCCGGGCTCGTGACAGCGGTCGTGCCGGGCGTTGGTGCGTCTCACAACTTCGATTGGGCGGTGAATTCGACGTGGCGCATGAGCCTCACCGTTCGCTACGACTTCGTCTTTCGTAAAAACTTTCACGTGAACAATGTACCCGTCTACCGCACGGTCGATGATCCGTATGCGCCCACACTCATCACGCGCGCGAATGACACGCTGACCGACGGCGGAATTGGCCGCGGTGTTGCGAGCACGAGCTTCACCTTCAGCAACGCCATCACCGTCTCGTTCAATCCATGGGATTTCGTTTCCCTGTCGCTCTTTGCGAGTATTGGCAACGGCTTCAAGTATCCCATCACCGAGGCGGCGGACTTCTATACCTCGTCGTTCGCCACGCCTGGCGCGGGACGTTTCGATACTGTGCGCACTAACATCGATCTCACCTTCATCATCATGCCGCAGATCATGCTGTCTGCCGGCGTCTTCAATTCGGCGCCGCCGTTCGCGCCGGACAATCGTACGGTCTACAATCCGTTCGTGAACCCCTCGCTCGCGAACAACTTCACCCAAGTGTACGTGAGCTTGACCAGCGTCCTTTGACTTTGTCCCCATCTAGGCAAGCCGTTGTCAGTGCGTTGACATGCTTCGTTTCAGCTCCTACGCACTTTGGCGTGCGATTAGCGCTTTTGTGTTGTGTGCTGGCAGCCTGTCGAACTCCGGTCGACATGGAACGCGACTACGCGCGCGCCTTGGCGCCTCCTGGAATGACCGCGCCGCAAATCACCGCTGGTCCGACGCGTAAAGCGCACACCCTGCGCGTGCACGTTTATGCCGACGCGGACTTCAAAGAGAAGACGCTCGACTTCGACACACGCGTGCATGATCTCATTGCCCGCGCAGAAGCCATCGTTGGGCCGCCGCTCGCGGTGAGTTTTGTTGTCACGTCGATCTCCTCGTTTTCACCTGGCAACGGCGCGACGCTGGAACAAGCGCTGAGCGCGCTCGAGCGGACAGATAGCGGGAGCGAAGGGGATTTGATCGTTGGCATTCTGTCACCGCTCCCGGTGTTCACTACCGCCGTGCATGAGCTCGGCCGAGCGCGTGCGCCAGGACGGCACTTCGTGATGCGCAGCATGGACAGTCCGGCGGAATACGAAGCGATTGGCCGTGGTTTGCGTTTGCTCGACGCCGCTGAACACGCGAAGCTCTACCGCGAACGCCGCATGCATAAAGAAACCACGGTGTTTCTGCATGAGTGGGCGCACACGCTTGGCGGCATAC
>JBIKMD010000505.1:0-4568 GCA_044359465.1 Myxococcota bacterium | reverse complement strand
AGACGCGTCGGTCCCTGGACTTACAAGGTGGTGTACGCGGAGCCGTCGTTGCCTTTGCAAAAAGGAAAACGCTTGCGCTTCGACGGCGAGATTGATGACGTCGCCGTGAACCTAGCGTGGCAGCCGGCCAAAGACCGTGGGCACTTTGCGCAGCTCAGCCCTGCTATCTGCCGCGAGTTAGGTCTCAGTGTAGGCTCGGAAGTGACGATTCGCTTCAACCTCTCTGACGATGCCAAGGTGGTGTTGCCTGAGGAGCTCGAGAGGGCACTGCACGTAGCCAAGAAACAGTGGGCATCGCTCACACCGGGCCGAAGGCGTAGCTACGCGTTCCTTGTCTCCAGCTTGAAGACTAAGGACGCCCGCAAGCGCCGAGCCAAGGCGATCACGGATGAGCTGCTAAGCAAGAAGCCGTCAGGGCTTCTCCAGCGTCAGCGCAAAAACAAGCGCCAGAAAGTTCACGACTAAGGCTTGCGACGCGCGCGTGCGCATTGGGGTTCGCGCAGCGCCAATCCGAGCCATGGTTTGGCCGGCTTCAGGCAAAAAAAAAAACTGCCACTAGGGCAGTTTTTCCACGCACACAGCATGGCTCGTTTCAGCCCGTTTGGGCCTTTTTTCTAATCTTTTTTGTAATGGATTCGGTGTGTTTAAACTTCAATCTCACCTCCTGGTTCGGGCCAGTGAATCGCTACAACTTGAGTCTAAACAAGCCGATTGCGTTTCGCCACTCGATCATCAAACCGAACGTCATTTTTTTGCCGAATTGGGAACGGCAAAGGGCTAGCCCTCTGCTTCGATGCTGCGCCAGTACTTGGCAAACGCAACGCGCAAGGGACCGAGCGTCAGCCCTGGTTTGAGCATGAGCGTCGCATGCGTCGAAAAATAGAAACCAATTTGTCGCGTGCGCTGATCCGGGTCACCGGTGGCCATTTGGTACAGGCCCGTGATCAACTGCTCGCGAACCTTTTCTTCTAAACCAGCAAGAAAGCTCTGCGTCGCCTTCACTTGCGCACGTTTGGGCTCAGGCAGCGGACCATCGGCACGAAGCGCAGCGCCGCAGAGCGCGAGAAGCTGTGTGCGTACGACCCACTCGCCACGGAGCGTAATCAGTGTGCGCGCAGGACCGCGGCCACCGCCTGCAGAACCAGGCAGCGCGTCTTTTGGTGCACCAGCGGAATCAAAGACGCGATCGGCGAGCAAGGTGAGCTCTTCTGGGCGCAGCGCAGGCCACGCGGCTTGCGCCGAACCACCAGCAGGCGTCGCGGCCGCTAGGGGCGCTTGCAGGGCACGAAAGATCGCGTGTTGTGACAGCGCGGGAGGTAATTGCGGCGCTGCAACGGTATGCAGCGCTTCGACAATGGCACCAAAGGCGAGGAGCGCTGCGGCTGCGGGCACCTTGGGGCTGAGCATGACGCGGCGGTACACGGCGCCAGCGAAGCCGCCAGATTGTTCCGCCAGATCCAAACCACGCGCCGCCGCTGCGGCCGAACGCAGACACGAGGAAAGCGGCACTGCATTTTCGCCCCCGGGTTTCAGTGCGGGCGCAGCGCCGCTCAGTGCGGTCAGCGCGGCAAGATCGACATCGAGGGAGCGTCCGGCCTGTGCGAGCTTCGCCGCGAGCTGAGCTTTGACACTCGCGACCATCGTTTGCAGTGGCGCGAGGATCTCCTGAGCAAGCGAAAACGCCGTCGCCAGCATTGAGCTTTGTAGTGCGTTTTCCACAGCGTCGGCAAGCGGAGACAACAGCCGAAGCGCATCCATGCCGAGCGCCGTCGTCGCTTTGCACGATCGCAAGGTATCGCGGAACACACGCTGGACCATGATCGCGTCGACATGGCGTGTGATCCGTTCGAGCTGCGTCACGTTTGCCGTGAATACGTGAGCGGACAGCGTACCGGTTTTGAGCGTCGCTTCTGACTCGAGCAAACACTTGGCAACGAGCTCTGACAACTGACGGTCGTAGGTGTTTGTGTTCTGCGCCTTGAACGCGGCCCCTCCCATGGTCGAACGCAGCCCGTGCGCAATCGCAGGTCCGCTCGCCATGGAGGACCCCATGAGGCGTGAAGGCGCCGCAGCACCAACCGTCCGTCCCATGAGCTCAACCGCTTGCCCTTTGGGATAGCGGTTCGTTTTGCAGCCCTCGAGAAACTGCACGAGCAAACGCGCAAAGATGCCCGTATCGGTCAGCTGATTCTGCGTGAGCCGCAGCAGGTCTTCTTTTTTGTCCTGCGCGCCGCCGAGCTTCATCCGGTCGAGATCCGCCACCGCAATCGGGCAGCCATAGACCTTGATCACGCTGCCGAGCTTCGCCAGCTCAGCGCTCGCTTGCCCACACAGGTCGCTCGTCAGCCCGGCGGTCGCCGTTGCGGGAGCGGGTGAAGGAGGCACGGGCGTCATCTCTTTTTCTTACTCGCGGCACAGCACGGTGTCATGACATTCGCTTTCGACTGGAGCCGGAAAGTCACGCGTAAAGTGCAACCCGCGGCTCTCTTTGCGCATGAGCGCAGATCGAATGATGAGATCCGCCAGGTCCGCAATATTACGCAGCTCGAGCAAATCGCTCGTCACTTTGAAGTTCCAATAGTACTCGCGGATCTCGTCGCGAATCAGATCGACGCGGGCTTTGGCGCGCTGCAGGCGTTTGGTGGAGCGCACAATACCGACGTAGTTCCACATGGTGCTGCGGATCTCATCCCAGTTGTGGCTGACGATGACCATCTCGTCTGAGTCGACCACACCGCGCTCTTCCCATGAAGGAACTTTCCCCGGATGCTTCACTTGCTCGACGTAGCGTTTTGCGTGCACCGACGCCCGTTCGGAAAACACGGCAGCTTCGAGCAGCGAGTTCGATGCCAAACGGTTCGCGCCGTGCAGACCGGTGCAGGCCGTCTCGCCGGCCACATAGAGCCCTTCGATGTTGGTGCGACCGTCTTCGTCGGTGAGCACACCGCCGCAGCAATAGTGCTCAGCTGGAACGACAGGGATGCCCTCTTTCGACATGTCGATGCCATAGAGCGTGCAGCGCGCGAAGATGGTTGGGAAGCGGTGCTCCAAGAACTCACGCGAGTGGTGCGTCATGTCCAAATACACACAGTCAGCGCCAGACGCTTTGATCTCACTGTCGATCGCGCGAGCGACGATGTCGCGCGGCGCCAAATCTTTGAGTGGATGGTATTTGGGCATGAATGCGTTTCCATCTTTGGTGCGCAGCACGCCGCCTTCGCCACGCAGCGCTTCGCTGATGAGAAAGGACTTCGCCTGAGGATGGAACAAACACGTGGGATGAAATTGGATGAACTCCATGTTCGCGATTTGCGCGCCCGCGCGATACGCCATGGCAATGCCATCACCCGTCGCCACGTCTGGGTTCGACGTGAACAAATAGACTTTTCCAACGCCGCCGGTTGCAAGCAACGTCGCCTTGGCCACGATAAGCCGCACTTTGCCGGTCTTGCGGTCGAGCACATAGGCGCCGACGCAGCGGTTCGGTCCTGGAAGGCCGAGCTTTTGTGAAGTCACCAGATCGACGCCCATGGTTTGCGAGAAGAGCTTGATGCGTTTTTCGGCCTGCACGCGCAGCAAGAGCGCGCGTTCGATTTCGCGACCAGTGAAGTCTGCGGCGTGCAAAATGCGACGTTTGCCGTGGCCACCTTCGCGCCCGAGGGAATATCCCCCGCCGTCAGCGGCTTCCGTATGCGCTTTGTCGAACTCGACGCCGAGCTTATCAAGCCGTTCGATGACCCGCGGACCTGCTTCAACGCACAGCCGTGTAATGGATTCTTTACATAAGCCGGCGCCTGCCACCAGCGTGTCTTCGATGTGCTCAGCGAAGGTGTCATCGCCGGCCGTGACGCTCGCAATGCCGCCTTGGGCCCACGCCGTCGCAGCATCCGTAGGCTCGCGTTTGGTGACGCACACCACGTCGCCGTGCTCGGCGGCAAAAAGTGCAAAGTTAAGTCCCGCAAGGCCGCTACCGATGACGAGGTAATCCGTATGTACCGTGTCCATAATGGTCCTAGCGTGATACAACGCTTGGCAGTGCGCCTCAAACTCATCGTACTATTGATGTTTTTGGCACCGCGTCCGGCGGCTGCCGAGATCTATCGTTATTTGGACGAGCACGGCGTGTGGAATTTCACCAACACCAAAAAAGACGGCCGCTACAAGCGCTGGCTCGTAGGGCACGAGAAGTTCGAGCTCGACGACGAAATGACCGAAGTGCTCGGCAGTGGTCCCTATGACGATCTGTTCATAGAAGCCGGAAAACGCACGTTCATTCCCCCCGCATTGCTCAAGGCCATGGCGGCGCAAGAATCGGGTTTCAATCCGCGCGCCATCTCGCCCGTGGGCGCCATGGGCGTGATGCAGCTCATGCCCGCCACCGCCAAAATGCTCGGTGTCGTGGCCCCATTCGATCCCGAACAATCCATTCACGGCGGCGCCCGCTACATGCGCATGCTGCTCGACAGTTTTTCCAATAACGTCAGACTGGCCGTGGCGGCCTACAATTGCGGCGAAGGTCCAGTCCGCCGCGCCCAGGGCGTTCCGAACATAGTATACGGCGACCACCG
>JBIKMD010000504.1:0-4570 GCA_044359465.1 Myxococcota bacterium | reverse complement strand
CCTTGGCTGGTGTGCCGATTTTGGCGCCGCCTTCTTAGACTTTGATCGAGGCCGAAGTTGAGCAGCTGCCCGCCGGGTAGCTCGTTTCAACGAAAAAGCGACTGTCAGCGAGCCCGTCATAACCACATTCGGGTTTAATAATCGCCCCCACACGCTGGGTGCAGTTAGCATCGGTGTAACGAACGCTACCAAATCCGAGGGGCCAACAACGAAGCTCCCCATTGTAAGTGTTCGGAAAACACGCGCTTTGTGTCTGGCTATCGAAGAAGCTCAAAGGAAAGTCGCTGGTGCCGTCGCTCAGCGTATTGAGCTTGAGTCGCGACCCCTCTGTGAGCCCACCCGCTGACTTTGCAGCTTTTGGTGTTGCTTCCGGTACTTTTACCGTGATGTTGCAGCAAGACAGCAGCAAGAGCGTGCAGTGATACAAGTGCTTCATTTTGGGCAGTATTGCTGGCAAGTTTTTGCGATGCCAGTGTTTATACGAGACAAAAGCCTACTTTGACCTGTGCGCGTGAGTGCGCGTTTTGCGTTCAGGCGCTGGAAGGCTCGTTGCCCCAAGGCCTAGCCAAGACCCTGGGCAGGCGCTATGCCCCGCGAAAATGCAATCAGAATCAACAATGCATGCGACTACGATTCTTTGCGTGCGGCGCGGTGCGCACGTGGTCATTGCCGGTGACGGACAAGTCTCTATGGGCCAAACGATCGTCAAAGGCACCGCACGTAAATTGCGGCGGCTTGGCGAGGGGCAGGTCATCGCTGGTTTTGCTGGCGCGACGGCGGACGCGTTCACCCTGTTCGAGCGCTTCGAGGGCAAGCTCAAAGACCACCGGCAAAATCTCACCCGCGCGGCTGTAGAGCTCGCTAAAGACTGGCGCACCGATCGTTTGCTGCGCCGTTTGGAAGCGCTGTTGCTCGTGGCTGATCGCGAGAAGACCTACTTAATCGGCGGCAATGGCGATGTCGTTGAGCCAGACGAAGGTTGCATCGCCATTGGCAGCGGCGGAAATTATGCGCTGTCCGCGGCGCGCGCGCTCATGCGGCACACCGATTTCAGCGCCAAAGAGATCGCAGAAAAGTCCATGCGCATTGCTGCTGAGATCTGCGTCTACACCAACGAAAATATCGTATTCGAAGAGCTCGGAAATGCGGCTCAGGAAGCGAAGCCATGATGGTGGAACAAGAACAATCGTCCATGACGCCACGCGAAGTGGTGGATGAGCTCGACCGCTACATCGTTGGGCAAAAAGCCGCCAAACGTGCGGTCGCTATCGCGCTGCGCAACCGTCACCGCCGCAAGCGGGTGGCTGCTGATTTGCGCGATGAGATAGCGCCGAAGAACATCATCATGATCGGGCCGACCGGCGTTGGAAAGACCGAAGTGGCTCGGCGGCTTGCCAAACTTGTGCGCGCGCCGTTCATCAAGGTGGAAGCGTCCAAGTTCACCGAGGTGGGTTACGTAGGCCGTGACGTTGATTCGATGATTCGTGATCTCGTCGAAATCTCTGTGCAGCTCGTGCGTGCTGAAGAAAAAGAGCGCGTGCAAATGCGTGCGGCCGAACAAGCCGAAGAGCGTTTGCTCGATCTGCTGGTGCCGCCTTTGCCAAGGCAGCAGGGCTTCGAAACCGCGGCGCCCGCCCAGGAAAACGAGACACGAGAGAAGTTCCGTCAAATGCTGCGCAGCGGCGCGCTCGATGATCGCCAAGTCGACGTGGAAGCCACTGAAGCACCGCAAATCCCCGTGATGCAGGTGTTCTCGAACGCCGGCATGGAAGACGTGGGCATGCAGCTCCAAGACATGTTCTCGAACATGGGCGGTGGTCCACGTAAGAAAAAGCGTACATTGAAGGTGAAAGAAGCCGCTGAGTTGCTCAAGCAGCAAGAAGCGCAGCGCCTCATCGACATGGACAAGGTCAGCAAAGAAGCGCTCCGCCGCGCTGAAGAGAGCGGCATCGTGTTCATCGACGAGATCGACAAGATCGCAAAAAGTGATGGAGGCGGCGGACGCGGCGGGCCAGATGTGAGCCGTGAGGGCGTGCAGCGTGACTTGCTTCCACTCGTTGAGGGCAGCACGGTCACTACCAAGTACGGCATGATCAAGACGGACCACATTTTGTTCATTGCCGCGGGCGCGTTTCACGTCAGCAAGGTGAGCGATTTGATTCCTGAGTTTCAGGGCCGCTTCCCCATTCGTGTCGAGCTGGAGCCGCTCACGGAAGCGGACTTCGTGCGTATTCTCACCGAGCCAAAGAACTCGCTCGTCAAACAGTACGTCGCGCTGCTTGATACCGAAACCGTGACCCTCGATTTCAAAGAAGACGGTATTGCCGAGATTTGCCGCGTGGCGGCGCTTGCGAATGGTCGCTCTGAGAACATTGGCGCGCGGCGCTTGCACACCGTCATGGAAAAGTTGCTCGAAGACATCTCCTTCGATGCCCCGGAGCGCTCCGGCGTGACCGTGGTGGTCGATGGCGCTTATGTGAAGAGCAAGCTCGATAAAGTGATCAAAGACGAAGATCTCAGTCGCTACATCCTGTAAGGTCTACCCATCATGCTGAGTAACGAAGCACTGCTGCGTTTTGGCCAAGAACATTTGTTCCTCAACTACCGCCAGCCCCCCATGGTCATGGTGCGCGGAGAAGGCTCGTATCTTTACGACGCCAATGGCGAGCAATATTTGGATTTGTCCGGCGGAATCAGCGTCAATGCGCTGGGGCATGCCCATCCGCGTGTGGCCGCCGTCATCGCCAAACAAGCGCATGAGTTAGGGCACATCAGTAATCTTTTTTACAATGACAAAGCCAATGCGCTCTCAGATGCGTTGTGCTCGCGCAGCTTTGGCGAACGCGTGTTCTTTTGTAACAGTGGCGCAGAAGCGAACGAGACGGCCATCAAGATGGCGCGTCGCTATTTCTACGATCGCAAAGAGCAGCGTTTCGAAGTGATCAGCGCGCTCAATTCGTTTCATGGGCGCACGCTCGCGACGGTGACCGCCACGGGGCAGCCCAAATACCACGAAGGTTTTGGGCCGCTGCCAGAGGGTTTCAAGCACGTTCCTTACGGTGACTTGCAAGCGCTCGAAGCCGCTATGACGGACAAGACAGCGCTCGTCATGCTCGAGCCCATGCAAGGCGAAGGCGGTGTGGTCGTTCCGCCCCAAGGTTATCTCAAGGCAGTGCGCGAGCTCTGCGATCGCAAAGGTGTGCTCTTGCACTTTGATGAAGTGCAATCGGGTTTTGGTCGCACGGGCAAGTGGTTTTGCTACGAGCATGACAATGTGATTCCGGATTCCATGTCGCTTGCCAAAGCGCTTGGCGGCGGACTGCCGATTGGCGCGCTCGTGTCCGTGCACCGCATTGCGCAGTGTTTGATTCCGGGAACGCACGCCAGCACCTTTGGTGGTAACCCCATCGCCTGTGCGGCTGCACTCGCGGTGATTGCAGTGGTCGAGGAAGAGAATCTGCTCGCGCGCGCGCAAGAGGTAGGCGAGCGCTTGATCAAAGGCATTCGCAGTCGCACGGCTGGCATCAGCTGGATCAAAGACGTTCGCGGTCGCGGCTGCCTCATTGGTATTGAGCTCGAAAACCGCTCGGCACGTCCGTTCCTCGATGCGCTCCGGAACAAGAAAGTTCTCGTGACCGTGTCTGCAGACAATGTCATGCGTCTCGCGCCTGCGTTCAATATTCCTTGGAGCGCGCTCGAAGACGGAATCGTGGCCATCGCCGACGTGTTCGCTGCGGCAGACAAGGAACGCGCTGCTTGACCTACGATCCGGAGGGGCTGCTGGAAGCGGTTCCAATCTTGGATCCGAAGGCGGACGTGCGTTCCATGCCGCTCGACGCGCGTGAGGGTTTTGCGCTTTCGCGCATCGATGGATCCTGCAACGTGCAAATGCTCGGGCAAGTCACCGGCATGGGCGACGACGAGATTCTGCGCATCGTCAAAAAGCTCGCCACGCACAAAGCCATCACCTTTAGAGGTCTGAAATCCCCCTTTGGAGCGGCGCCGCCACCTGGCGAGATCGTCGACTTGTCGGAGGCGGATCAGAAGCGCATCAGTGAGCTATTTGCTGGGCTTCAGAAGTCCACGCACTACGATCTCTTGCAGGTTCCGCGCACGGCAACCTCCGCAGACATCAAAGCGGCGTACTACAAGCTGTCGAAGGATTTTCATCCTGACCGCTTTTTTGGAAAACGTCTCGGCACCTTCAAGCCCATGCTCGATCAGATCTTCAAAGCCGGCAAAAGCGCGTACGAGACGCTTGCAGATGCCACGACACGCGCGGCCTACGATAAGTCGATACCCAAAGCGGTCGCGCCCATCTCGAATGATCCAGAAGTGCAGCGCCGGGCCGCACTAGAAGCGCATCGTCAAAAGATTCTCGATGAGCGCAAGCTCAAACAGCGCGCGCCAATTAGCGATCAGCTCGATCGCGCGCGGGTCTTTGCGCAAGAAGGCGAAACCTTCTTCAAGCAGGGTGATTTTGTCTCTGCAGTAGCGCGCTTCTCCCTCGCCCTTGCTTACGATCCCAGCAACGAAGCGTACCAAAGACGCCACACGGAGCTACTCCCCG
>JBIKMD010000503.1:0-4578 GCA_044359465.1 Myxococcota bacterium | reverse complement strand
CTGAAGTTCACGCGGCTCGAGCATGGGCAAAACGAGATCGTCAACGTCAATGAGGTGGTGAGCGATACATTGAAGATGGTCAGGCATCAGCTTGCCTACGGGAATATCAAGGTGATCAGTGTTGCGGCAGACTCAGCCACGGTCACAGGCAACGCCGGTCAGCTGCAGCAAGTGTTGCTCAACTTGGTGATGAACGCGCAGCACGCCATGAAAGACGGGGGCACGCTCACGGTGCGCAGCGAAGTGAAGGGAGACCAGGTGCTGGTTCACGTTTCGGACACTGGGACCGGCATGGAGGCTGACACCAAGGCACAACTGTTCAAGCCGTTTTTTACGACCAAACCCAAAGGCCAAGGAACAGGGTTAGGGCTGAGCGTCAGCCAAACGATCATCGAGCAACATAAAGGGACAATCGCGGTGGAGAGCGCGCTTGGGCAAGGGACCACCTTCACGCTTACGCTGCCGGCGGCTTAGGTTTTGTCGAGATCGAGCTCGGCAACGACCTCGAGACACTTCGACCTCGGCAAAGGCACCTCAGATCCAATCGCGCGCGACTGCATCCCGATCTGCACCAAGTCGAGGCGCGGGGTCAGCGCCAGGCGCATCGTAACCACGCATGAAAATGGGCGTGCGGACTTGCTGCATCGGTGCGCCGCTCTGCACCACACTCACAAACAAGCCCCGCGATGTATGATGTTCATCACCTAAAGCTTCTTTTACATCGAGCACCGGCTCCACGCAGCAATCACGGTCACGGAAAAATGCGATCCAATAATCCTGCGTCTGTGACGCGAAGATCGCCGCAATCGTTCGCCACACCTGGCGGCCGGCGTCACCCGAGAGGAGCCCTGACCCAGCCAGATCCTCACGACCAAGCGCTTCGCAAAGTGGCTTCCAGAACTTGGGTTCGAGCGCGCCCACCGCCAAAAACTTCTCATCACGGGTGGGATACACGCTGTACGCAGGTACGCCGCCGTGTAGCAGAGCCTCCCCTGGCGCATCGTCAACACCCGCCGCTGACGCAGCCGAGAAGAAAGGCATCAACGCCACGCAGGCGTCGCTCATGGCTGCGTCTATGTGCGTGCCTTCGCCTTTGCGTTCGCGTCCATACAACGCCGCCAAGATAGCCGTCGCAGGGAAAAGCGCACCGCCTGCAAGATCGGCAAGCTGCACGCTGAGCGGATGCGGAGGTTCACCAGCACGCGCATTGTGTGCCAGCAGTCCGCTTCTTGCCACGTAGTTCAGATCATGCCCGGCCCGATCCCGGTAAGGCCCCGTCTGACCAAACCCAGTAATCGAACAGTACACCAGCTTGGGGTTAAGCTGCTTGAGCGCCTCATAACCAAGCCCGAGCTTGTTCATGACACCCGGACGAAACTGCTCTACGAGCACATCTGCGCGTGACGCGAGATGGCGGACGAACTCTAGATCCGCCGTTTTCTTCAAATCTGCCGTCACCGAACGCTTGTTTCGATTGAGCGCAACGAACGCAGCGGACGTAGGCTCCGCGCCATGCGGCCAATACGGAGGCCACCAGCGAAGATAGTCGCCTTTGGGTTCTTCGACTTTGACGACGTCTGCGCCAAGGTCAGCGAGGATGAGCGTGCAGTACGGTCCGGGAAGGAGCCGCGAGAGATCGAGGACCTTCAGACCGTCTAAGGGGCGCAGAACCGAATTATCCTTGAAGGACTTGGCCGAGCTTCATGGCAAGACCCATGTCGCCTTTGACCTTGAGCTTGCCGCTCATGAACGCCATCTGTGGGTTCAGCTTGCCGTCCATCATCGACACGAAGTCAGCGTCGGTCATGGCGATTGTGCATTGGCCTTGTTCGTCAGCTTGGCGAACGCCAGCGGTGCCCTCTTTCAAATCAACGATCCACGTGCCGCCGTTCGGGCCCGAAATGTCAAAGCGGTAGACGGCGTTCACCTTCTTCACCGCGTCCGGGTTCTTGGTCTTCTCGGAAATGCGGGTATCGAACAGCTCTTTTGGCGTTGCCATGATGTTAGTCTCCTAAAAGCGGGTTGTTTTCGTTTTTGCCCTGCGAGTCAAGGCACGACAACGCTTCGCCCGGCCATGCGAGCAGTGCGTCAATCGCTTTGGCTTCGAGCTTCGTCCGCGCGATCGCCTCATCCCGCGTCCAACCGAATACGTGTAGCCCAAGGTCGGCGGCGCAGCGCCTGGCGCACTCCGTCTGCGAGTCTCGCACTCGCTCCATGAGCCCCTCCGGAGTCTGCGTTCGTCCGGTGTAGTAGGCAATGGCGAGCGCGTAACACGCTGCGCTACTCGGCTCCTGATTGCAAACCGCGATCATCTGCTGCGCCTTCAAGACGGCGAGCGTCTGAGCTTCTTCGTCGGACGGTAACTCCTGCGCCTGTTGGACGGCAGGCACGACCGTCACTGGCGCGGCGCAGGCAATGAGTAGCCCAAGAGGAAATGAACGAAAGATCGTCACAGGTGACTCATGTCAGAAAGACGACCGAACGTACACATTCTTGGCCGAACCCGCAAAAGCCGCTTCGGCGATAAAGAGACCATGAAAACCGAGCCAACCTCAGCTCAGTACCGGGCTTTGCACGATGAGTTCGCCGATGTGGAACTTGGCAACAAAGATGGGATTCCGACGCAAGACGATGCTGCGACTGTGGGACTCTCACGAGGCGAGAAGACACGGCTCGGCAAAGGGCTAGCGCGTGAGCTCGCCGCTAACGTGCCGCTCAACCAGGATGCGCTGGTGAACTTGAGCGGCGCCCAACGTGACTACTATGCGGCACTAAAGTCGCTGCAAGCCACCCTCACCTCGCGCACGCCGTCCGAGATCGGTGAAACCAAACTGCCACCCACCACGGTAAACGTGAGCGATCCAGTGACCGGGAAAACGGTCACAACCAAGCACGAGATCTTCTATCAACGTTGGAACCCGCCTGCGGGCACGGCCGCGAAGGATGTGCTCATTATCTCTCCCGCCTACCAAGCAACGGGCAGGTGGTGGTCGCAAGTCGCAGACAGCGCCAGCCGCAAAGGCAGCATTGCTCTGGCAATGGATCATGGTTTCGCCGGCTTGTCTGCAGGGAGCGAAGGTCGCTTCGATGGCGCCTCTCTCGCAGGAGAAACTGCGATCATGTTGCAGGAGGCAGCCAAATTCGGCGGACCTGTGCGCATGGTGGGCGAAAGTTTGGGCGCTGCGTCGCTCTTGTGCGGCGTGCTGCTCGCCTACAATGGAAAGACCTCGGTTCCCGTCGAGTCACTTCCCACGGGCGAAGTCTACGTCGCCATGGTGAACCCTTACTTGGGCAAGTTCTCAACACCAGGCTCGAGCCTTGTCGGCAAGTTACTCAGTCCGCTCCCCTTCTCACTGCCTGCGCGCGAGTTCATCACCAATGTCATCAAAGACGATGATGCAGAGAAACGCTTCGATCACAAAACCAAGCTCGAAGACATTCGAGTGCATCCGAGCGGTCTAGTAGCGGCGCAGGACACCATCCAGAACGTCATCGCCGGACTAGAGAGCGGCGCGCTGAAGATTCCAAACAACGTGAAGTTCGGCTTCCTGCTCACGCGTCACGATGCCTCCATCGATCGTCACGAAACAGAGCGCCTGCTCTCGGTACTTCGAGGGGCGTTGCATCAGGTGAAGGTTGTAGAAGGCACCGATCACGCCGTGCTTTTCAACAAGCGCATTCAGCCCGAAGTCGTCGCCATTGCTACAACCTCCCTCGCAAGCGCGCCGCGCGTCGACGCATACCGAGCAGAAGCACCCGCCGGCATCAAGTTCACAGAAGACATGCATGGCCGCCTCAGCAGCACCATTGCGGGCGTGCAACCGAAGCAGGTCAAGTTCACGCTGACAATTGAGACGCCTGACACCAAAGCCATGATCGCCGACCCCAAACATTTTGCAGCGGCACGCGGGCACATCGACATCTTTGGCGAGCGCTGTGAGATCAAAGACGGCGAGTTCGAGCTGTTCGCGAAGAACGAACAAACCGGCATCATCGAGATGCGCTACAGGCTCAAATTCAAAACCGCGGACGGCACGCCGTTTTATCTGCAAGGCACCAAGTACGTACACGACGACCCAGGCTTTGATCTGTGGCCAGACACGACGACGCTGTTCACAGAAGTTCGCCGAGGCGATGCAACTGGGCCCGTGGTCCTCACGGGTAAGCTGAGACTCAACGCGTTCGACTTGGCAAAACAACTCACGACTTTTCGATCGAATGGAGAGGACCTTGCGGCGAAGGCCAAAGCCTTTGCACGCTTCTTCGGCTTTTTTGGCGTCACGTTGAAACAGACCCACGTCGACCCCAAGTTTGGTGGTCCCAAGTGACGACTATTCGCCGAGTTGATGGCCGCGTCGCTGCTCACCAGAACCACGTAGCTGAAACCCAAGAACCAACCAGCACGAAGACCAGCGAAGAGACCAAAGCGCTGAGTGTAGCCGAGCAAAAAGCCGTCGAGAAAGTCGTGGCCGCACCACCGCGCGCACAGGAGCGTTACGACTACGTCTTCATTGGTGCTGGCGCGACGGGCGCCACAGCTGCGGCGGATTTGAGCGATCTACTCGCGCAAGCGGATGC
>JBIKMD010000502.1:0-4581 GCA_044359465.1 Myxococcota bacterium | reverse complement strand
CAGATCACGCGTTCAGACATTGATGAGGGTTGGCTGGGCGTGACCAGTGGTTCCACAGGCGAGCCCGTTCGTTTCTTCATGGACGGCGAGTCCATTCAATTGTTCATCGCTTTCATTCGTCACTTGTGGACGCTGCACGCCTGCGGTCCTTTGCCAAAGCCGTGGCAAACCGCGATCGTACTTCTTTGTACGCTTCCGCGATCGTCGGTTTACGAAACGCGCTTGCCGCTCATGCGAGGCGCAGGTTTTCGCAAGTTGCACTGGGCCGAGCGAGACGCGGCGAGCACCTTGCAACGCTTGAATCCCGGCGTCATGACGGGCGATCCCGCATCGCTCGCGCGCCTGCGTGAGGCGCTCGAAGCGAAAGTGCTCGCGGTGCGTCCGAAGCTCATTTTGTCGAGCGCCTTTGCGCTGCCTGTGGCGCTCGCAGAAGCGCTACACGCACTGACAGGGGCGACAGTGGTCGACTACTACTCGCTCGCGGAGACGGGCCCTGTCGGGTTTCGCTGCAAACGCGGCCGCTTTCATGTGCTTCACGCAGGGAGCGTCGTCGAGGCCGTGCAGGGCGAAATCGTGATCACCAATTTGCGCAATCGTTTGTTTCCGCTCGTGCGCTATCAGACTGGTGATTTGGGTACGGTCACTGACGCGGCTTGTGAGTGTGGTTTGCCTGGACGCACCATCACTGCGCTGCACGGCCGGCTGACTGAGCGTTTTGTCGATCGCAAAGGCACACGTGTTGATCCCTCTCAGTTGCAGCCGCTACTCTCGAAGTTGCCGGTCGCGCAGTTTCGTTTGGAGCAGGCAAAACGCGGTGAGGTATCGCTCGTCGTTCATGGCGCGCAGGCTGCGCTTCCTCCTGCTGTGCTCGCGCAAACAACGCTCGCACTTTCGCGTTTGCTCGACGAGCCCACCCAGCTTTTGGTGCAGCATCACGCTCAGGCCTTGGTGCTGCCCGGACAAAAGCCCATCGTCTATCGCTGCACTCTGTGATTTACGACGCGTATGCTCAAGCACAACACATACTTCGATGGACGCGTCCAATCGGTTGGCTTCGAACGCCATGGTCGCAAACAAACGGTGGGCGTCATTGCCCCGGGTGACTACCATTTTGGTACCGAGGGCGCCGAGCGCATGACCGTGGTCAGCGGTGAGCTCCATGCCAAGCTGCAAGGTGGCGACACCTGGGTGGTTTATCCGGCGGGCACGTCGTTCGAAATTCCCGGGAAGAGTGGTTTTGATGTCAAAGCAGTGACCGCATGCGCCTATTGGTGCGAGTTCATTTGAATTGAGCCCCGGTCTGTGGGCGATGGCCCAAAGCGCGTTCTTCTTCAGTCTCATGAGCGTAGCGGTGAAGCTCGCTGGAACGCGTCTTCCGTACCAACAACTGGTGCTGGCGCGCGGCGTCGTCACGCTCGCGCTGAGCGCGTGGGGCGTGCGCAAATTGGCGGCGCCTTGGGGGCACAACAAACGGCTGCTCTTAGTGCGCGGCTTCGTCGGGTTTTGTGGGCTCAACTGTTATTATTATTCGCTCACCACTTTGCCGCTCGCCGATGCCACCGCGATTCAATACATGAATCCAGTGATTACGGCGGTGCTTGCAGGGGTGTTCCTAGGTGAGGGCCTCCGCGGGCGAGAGATCGTGCTCGCGTTGCTCGCGCTCGTGGGCGCCGTGCTGATTTCGCGTCCTTCGTTCTTGTTCGCGAGTCTTGCACCGCCGCTTCCCACCTGGCCGCTCGTGGTGGCTGTGCTCGGCGCCTTCGCGAGCGCATTTGCTTATTTGCTCGTGCGCACGCTCGGTAAGACCGAGTCGCCGCAAGTGGTTGTGCTGTATTTTCCGCTCGTCGCGGTGCCGCTGACGTTGCCAGAAGCGGCGGGCCATCTGCTCATGCCTACACCGAGTGAATGGCTCATCTTGCTTGCCCTCGGCGTGTTCACGCAGCTTGGGCAGCAGCGCTTGACGGTGGGCCTTTCGCTCGAGCGGGCAGGGCCAGCCACGGCCATTTCCTATCTGCAGATCGTATTTGCTTTCGTCTGGAGCGTCGCTTTGTTTCACGAACGCATCGAGTGGTTGACGCTGCTAGGGAGCGCGCTCATTGTGGGCGCCGCGCTGGTCATCGCACGCCGTACTTGACCTGCGGGGGCGCATGAAGTTCAACCCGCGACCATGCAGCCGGAAGCACAGACTGATTTTAGCGGCGTCATTGCGCTCGTTCTCGCCGCCGCCGTTTTCATTTTTTTCGTCTTCGCGCTCGTCCGCGCGCAAAAGCGTAAACGCGCCGCGCTCGATGCGCTCGAACGCCGCGAAGTGGGCAGGCCGCCAGAGGATCTCGAGCGGCTCGCAGACAAGTCTGGCGCCGTTGCCGCACCGGATGAAGAGGTCGAGCCCGAGGCTGAGCTCGCTGCGCCTGAGCTCGTGCCCACGCGGGATCCGCCAGATGTGCATCCTACGAACGAGCCCATCGACGAACGCCTCTCGGCGGGACTCAAGAAGACCAAAGAGGGTCTGTTCGCGCGCATTGGAAATCTGTTCACCGGTAAAGAGATTCCGGCGGATCTCTTGCAACAGATGGAAGCGATCCTCCTCACGTCTGACATCGGCATCAAAACGACGAATCGTTTGCTCGCCTCTGTGAAAGATCAGTTGTCCAAGAAGGAGCTACGCGACCAAACCACGTTGATGCGCGCCATCGAAGGTGAAGTGCGTTCGGTGCTGGCGCAAGTGCATCACCACGATTGGCATTTGCCCGAAGTTAAACCGGCGGTGCTGCTCATGATCGGCGTCAACGGCGTGGGCAAAACCACGACCATTGGCAAGCTGGCGTCAAAGTTCACCGCGGAAGGGAAGAAAGTACTCGTGGCGGCTGGGGATACTTTTCGTGCTGCCGCCGCGGATCAATTGAAGGTGTGGGCAGAGCGTGCAGGCGCCGACTACTATGCGGGCGCCGCAGGGAAAGATCCCGCGAGCGTTGTGTTCGAAGCGTGCGAAAAAGGAAAACAGCTTGGGGTCGACATCATCTTGGCTGACACCGCCGGGCGTCTGCATACCAAGACGAACCTGATGGAAGAGCTCAAGAAGGTGAAGCGCGTTGTGAGTAAAGTCATCCCCGGCGCGCCGCACGAAGTGTTTCTGGTGGTGGATGGCACAACCGGGCAGAACGCCGTTAGCCAAGCGCGCGAGTTTCACGACGCGCTGGGGCTTACCGGCATCGTACTGACAAAACTCGATGGCACTGCAAAGGGCGGCGTCATCATCGCGATTGCGGCGGAGCTGGCCGTGCCGATTCGTTTTGTAGGTGTGGGAGAAACGGCCGACGACTTGCGACCGTTCGACGCGAAGACCTTTTCGAAAGCGTTGTTCGAGAGCTAACCCTGGTGGGGCAGCGAGAGCACAAAGACCTCAACGCGCAGGAGCAATCTGAGCGCAGTTGTTCCCAAGCGCAGTGATGTCTGCGCGCAACCTTTGACTAGGAAGTCAGGGAGCTTACTTGGCTTCTGGCGTGGTGCTTGGCGTGCTGCTGGTGCTTGGTGCGCCAGAGACCGTGCCGGTCGCGGCTGCATCAAGTGCAGACTTCTTCACGCCAAAGTAGTTGCGGAAGACGTTGTGACGACCTGGTTGGCCGTTGAAGAGAACTTTGAGACGGCGAGAAACGCGCGAACCACCGTGACGATTGCTGGCACCCATTGAAGGCTCCTGTCCAAATAAGAACGGCCGCCATACCCAAGTGACTAGCGGAAAAGCAAGGGGGCGAGCGCGGAAGTCCTTTGCGCGCTGGTTTTTTGTGGGTCTCGTGATTGCTCGCTGGGGTGGATTGCACCGTGGAGAGTCGCGTTGATGCGGAGCGCGGTCCCAAAACGCACGTCTTGAAAATCGAGGCTGCCATGACAGCGATGTCGCCATCCCGTGCAGCGGAAAACGACCTAGCGCCCCAAAGTACCTATGTTTTGTGGTCGGCACACCACTTGCTCAGATCGGCACTAGGCACGACACATCACACGCTTAGGATCCCAAATGAAGACGCTGTTGTTCTCTCTATTGGTCACTCTCAATGTTCTCGCTTGCGGAAACGCACCCACCGCTTCGCGTCCTAGTGGCCAAGATTCAAGCACATTGCCGCAGACCAATGCGCCTGGAGCATGCGCGGCGCTGTTCGCGATCCCTGAGGGATGGACTGAAATTCAAGCCGGTGACACGCTTTCGTTCCTTTTGCCGTCAGGCTTTGTGGAGCAGTCAGTACAGCCAATCGACTCCTTGATAGGCGAGTATCGTTCCAGCGATTCCAGAGTGTTTTTTGACTATGGCTCCTACTCAGACCCTCTCGAGAGTTACTCCAGCCAAAACAATTACAGAGAGGAGAGGCTTGGGATTCGGTGCAGGGCAGCGAAAGTTGTTCGCTTCGAGAATCCTTCTCAAGACCAACCGTACGTCATCGCGGTGCATTTTTCTGGGCTCGGAACGACTGGAACCACCAGGCTCACGTTTTGGATTGATTCAAAAACTGAAACAGAACGTGAAGAGGGTCTGCGCATCATCCAAAGCATCGACGTGCGCTGAGCCCCTCCCCATCGAGCGAAACGTCG
>JBIKMD010000501.1:0-4587 GCA_044359465.1 Myxococcota bacterium | reverse complement strand
AAGCTGCTGTCGATCGTCTTTTTCGGTCTTCCGGAAATCGATCGTATTCTCAAGCTCGACCCGCCGCTCAAACAGCGCGTGGCGCTGCGCTTTAAATTGGAAGGCCTGTCGCGCGAATCGACCGAGCGCTACATTCACCATCGGCTGCAGCTTGCCGGGGCGACGCAGCCCATTTTCACAACGGCTGCGCTCGACGTGATTTTCGACTCGACCGCCGGCACGCCGCGTTTGATCAACGCTGTCTGTGACAACGTGTTGATGGAAGCGTACCTGGCGGGACAGACGTTGATTGACGCGCCGCTGGTGCTCGAAGCTGTCGACAACCTGGGCATCGACCTCAAAGACTACGAAGACGCCGGGGAACAGAAAAAGCCCGAGCCGCCGCGTCCGTCCACGGCGATTGTTTCGCCGGCGCTGGAGACTAAGGCCGAGCCAAAACCGGAAACCAAACCGGAAACCAAGGCCGAACCCAAACCCAGTGCCCCAGCACGCCCCATCGTTCAGAGCAAACCGGCTCCGCAGCCAGCGCCCGCCCCTGCGCCCACGCTGATCCCTCAGTCGAACGCGCCAGCGGCGCCCATGTTGTCCGCGTTTGACGACGAGGCGGTTTCACCGCAGCCGCCAAAGCCGGTCGCCAAACCCGCAATCAAGAAGACCACGGTCAATCTCGATGAGATCGACTCGCTTCTCGCTCAGATCAAAAAGCCCATTGGCTGAGACAGCGAGCGGAAATCCCTGAGCAAGCCCACCCTCGTACGCGACGGCGTCTACCGCTTTGCGTCAGACCCGGACCGAGCATTCAGGAACAAGGACACAGGCGCTAGTAGACGAACTCAGGATCGCAGGCGTACTGGGTGCATTGGTTCTCCCAGGACACGAGCGTATAACCTTCGTCGCACGCAGGAACGAGCGCGATGCAGAACAACGGCTCGACGCAACCAGTCGGCATGAGGCAGCGATTTTCGTCGCGCGTCCAACCGTGGACGAGCCCCTCGGGGCACTCAGCAATGGAGGGCTTCGGGCAACTGGTCACGCGGTCGGGCAAGCGCAAAAAGACTTGGCTAGCGTCCAGCAAGCGTGCGCCCTTTCGTTTCACCACGCTACCAGCCACGATGGCACGGCCATAGGTGGCGCGTTGTGTGAGCCAGGCGCCATCAACCAAACTCATCAGCGCGTCCGTCACATCCACAGAGGACACCATCTTGGCGCCGGTCGTGCGGTTGACGCGTGAGGCTTGCAGGTTGTGACATGGCGTTGAGCTGCACCCGATTTTCGTCGGGTTGACTTCATAGAACTGGTCTTTGGTCTCAACCGTCACGCCAGGCATGCCGCGGTAGGCCTCTGCCACAGTGAACGTGCGGGTGTTGAAGACGTTTTCTTTTTTGCCGAGACGGCCAAAGAGCACCACCGAGTTGTCTGGTGCAAACGAGACCGCTTGTTGATCCTGCTCCTCGAGGAAGGTCAGCGAAAAGTCGAGTGCGCTGACATAACGCTCAGCGGTCGAACGATTGAGGTCTTTGATCCAGTAGCCGCCGCAGAGCGGAGACACGCAGCGACGGTAATCGCGCCGCACAGAGACAAACGAGTCCGTCGTCGTAGACAACTCTGATTCAGTGCTGCCTGATTCTGCGTCCGTGGTGTCGAGGACATCAGCGTCAACAGCAGGGCCTGTGCCGCAGGCCAGCGACGCGGCAGTGAGCAAAGGAAAAAGGAAGCGTTGTTTCATTTTCATGGTGGGGCCGCCTGACAAATTTGACGCATCTCGTCAACACAGAAGTCCAAATGCGAACACCCTGTAAAACTCGTTTGGCGCTAACAACAAAGTGCAGCGTGAAACGAGGCAGATCGTCCTGAGCGGGCTCGATCATTGAAGATGAGACTGCTACGCGCGTTCGCCGTGAGCGACGAACCCAAAGGCAAACTTCCGAGTCAGATCCCGTTCATCATTGGCAACGAGGCGTGCGAGCGCTTCAGCTTTTACGGGATGCGCAACATCCTCGTCGAGTTCCTCACGAAGAGCGCCATCCTCGCTGCCGTTGCTGAGACGGAACGAGGGCAAGCGGCCAAAGAGGTCTTTCACATCTTCGTCATGGGCGTGTACTTTTTCCCGCTGCTCGGTGGGTGGCTCTCAGATCGCTACCTTGGGAAATACAAAACCATTCTCTATTTGAGCGTAGTCTACTGCATGGGCAACGCCTGCTTAGCGTTGTTTTCAGACAGCCAGGCCGGCTTCTACACCGGACTTTTCTTCATTTCTCTTGGCTCCGGCGGCATCAAACCCTGTGTGTCTGCGTTCGTTGGCGAACAATTCGACCAATCGAACAAACACTTGGCCAAAGTGGTGTTCGATATCTTTTATTGGAGCATCAACTTCGGCTCGCTCTTCGCTTCGTGGCTCATCCCCATTGTGCTGGTGACGGCCGGCCCGCGCTGGGCATTTGGCATCCCTGGCATCTTGATGTTCGCCGCCACCGTGATCTTTTGGCTCGGCCGCGCACGTTATGTCGTTGAGCCACCCCGCCCTTCTGATCCGCACGCGTTCAGTCGCGTCTGCCGCACCGCGCTCGCCGCGCCTGGCGGGGCACGTTGGCTCGCAACTGCAGGCGTAGCCGTGGCTATCGCGTTTCTCGTATTGGGCGCGACGGACCTAGTTCGCTTCCTCTCAGGCCAAGACATGATCCTGGGCATCGTCCAAGCGCTCTGCCTCGCGCTCGTGAGCTTTCTCGCGTTCATTGGCGTAGCTGCGTACCTGAGACTCCCTTCGGCGCGCGGAAAACATCCGGACGAAGACATCGAAGGCGCGCTAGCGGTGCTTCGCGTTCTCTTACTGTTCGTTCCGGTTACGGCGTTCTGGTCGCTCTTCGATCAAAAGGCATCCACCTGGGTTCTGCAAGGCACGCAAATGGTGCTGCCGAATTGGCAGCTCCCCGATTGGGCACCGAGCTTTTTGCAGATGAAAAAAGCGTCGCAGATGCAATCCGTCAATCCACTGCTCGTGATGATCCTCATTCCCGTCAACAACGCCGTGCTCTATCCGCTACTCAAAAAGATCGGCATCGAGCCCACGCCGCTGCGACGCATGACCGCTGGCTTGTTGCTCGCGGCGGCCTCGTGGATCGTGGTGGGTTTATTCCAAATGCAAGTCGATGCTGGCGCCAAGCTGTCCATTCTTTGGCAATTGCTTCCGTACACGCTGCTCACCCTAGGAGAAGTGCTCGTTTCTGCCACCGGCCTCGAGTTTGCGTACAGCCAAGCGCCGCTGAAAATGAAAGGCGTGATCATGAGCTTCTGGAGTCTCGCCGTCACTGTAGGTGGCTTGTGGGTGCTACTCGTTGGCAAGACTGTCACCTCACCTGCTGTGTCGAAAGCGATCGAGAGCACCGGCTTTCACGTCACGGCGTTTCAGATGTTTTTCTTTGCGGGCTTCGCGTTCGTCGCGGCAGCGGCGTTTGCGTGGTTAGCCGGAAGATTCAAGCCTGCAGACTATTACCGCGCGGCAAAGTAGGCCGCTCTCCGTATCTCATGGAGCGTCGTTCAACGCGCGAAGGTCATTGCAGGCGAACGCGACACGAAAAACATCGCCTCGAACTGACGACGCGGATCTAGCGCCAAATCACCAGCAAGCTCGTAGAGCTGGCCTTCTGTGAACACTTCGTCCGTGTCTAGCGCCACATAAAGCGCGTCCGTCTCGAGTGCCTCCGCGCGGTCTTGCAAGCGACGCTCAACAGAGTACGAAGCCGTGGGTTTATCTGGATGCTCCATGCCTTCGAGCCGAGTCGAAAGGTCATATGCAGAAATGGCCACAGGCATGTAACTCGCGCCGTAGCGGCGGTTCAGCGCGCTCCCGAGCGAGTGCGCATCACGGTACGGTGCCAACTCTTCGCTCGCGCGCGCTATAGAGACGGCATGCGCAAAGACGATGGTCTTCTTGCCTGAAGCACCTCGGCTGCGCAGCAAATCGAGCAAGGCGAAGTTGCCCTGTTCCCACGCTTCGAATGCCTTTTGCGCTTGGCCATTGGATTCCAAGTAAACGTACGATTCCCACGCTTTGAAACTTTGCACCGATGCTCGCGCGTAAAGCGCCTGCGCGCCGCCGTCATCCGCGTGATCAAACTGCGTAGACAGTGTGCCAAGCTCACTCATGCAGCGATCGTAGCTCGACTGCTGCATGGGGGTCTCACCATCGAGAATTTTCTTGAGCTCGACCGAGCTATGAAACTCTTGCTCGGTACTAAAACGCGCACTGCTGCAGCCGACCAAACGCTCTGCGACACCCGCATCAATGTTAGGCGATACCTCGGCAAACGCCTCGAAGGCGTCTACGTCGAGCCAAGGTTGGACAATGTCGTAGCCGAGCAAGCGCACGGGATCGCTTGGGTGCTTGCGGTTGTAGGCGCACAGCCAAGTCACCAGGTTGCGCATGGTGACATCTTGGTAAATGTCGCCCAAATGCTCGAGCGCTTGCTCAGGGGTGCCTGTGCATTTTTCCACATAGTCCGCAGCCGCGAGTGATTCGCGCCAAGGCGCCGTGAGCGCGAGCACGCGGTAGCCAGCGTCTTGCACGAGCGCGCGAACCAAACGCGCCTT
>JBIKMD010000500.1:0-4591 GCA_044359465.1 Myxococcota bacterium | reverse complement strand
ATAGGCACCAGAGTCGTTGCGCAAAAGCATGTGCGTGGCGAGCACCGTCGCCTCTCGTCCTTGCAAGAGCTGCGGCGTGAAGCGTTCGTTCACCTGGCCTTTTGACGCGAGCACAGCGCGGTCGCTCGCCTCGAACAGGTCCGCGATGTGTGCCGGAAGGATCTCGCGCGAGCGCTTGCCGATCCAGTCGGTCAGCGGCACACCGAACATCTCCGCCGTCGCTCGGTTGACGAAGGTATAACGCCCTTCGAGATCGCGAATGAAGATCGCAGGGGGCGCCGAGTCGATGACAGTGCGAAACCGTTGCTCGCTTTCGCGGAAGGCGAGCTCCGCCTGGTCTCGCTCAATCGCCACGCCCGCCAGGTGCGCAGCTTCGACGACGCGCGCGGAGTCGGCGGCGTCGTGCGCGTCGTCAGGTTGATCCGCCTGCACCGCGCGGCGAACGAGCAACTCTGCGCCAGACAGAATCGCATAGGTCACGCGATCGAACGCGCCCGGCATGCGGTTGTACAGCGCAAAGGTGCCGATGACTTCGCCCTTCTCGTTACCCGGCACGTTGCCGCTCGACAGGATGGGGACCGAAACACACGAGCGGAGCCCGTGCGCGAGCGCGATCTCGCGGTACTCGTCCCACAGCGGATCTTGGGCGATGTCTGTGACTGTGACCGTGGCCTTTCGAAACGCCGCGGTGCCGCAGGAGCCGGCCTTGGGCCCAATGGGCACCCCGTCCACGGCGCGGTTATAGGCCTCTGGGAGCGACTTCACGGCGCCTGCGCGCAGGCAGCTTGCCGCCTTGTCAACAATCAACACCGAACAGATGGAGCCCGGTAACTGCTCCTCTACTAGTCGCACGACTTCTTCGAGAATGGTCTGCAGTCGCGCGCCGGCGGCAATCATCTCGAGGATACGATTGTACGCGGTCAGCGCCCACTCTGCGCGTTTGCGGGCTGTGATATCCTGCACCGTGCCCACGACAGACTCGACCTCTCCCGACGTCGAACACTCCACTTGCGCCACGTTCGCGAACCACCGGATTTCTCCGCTTGGCCGAACGATGCGGAACTCCTGCGTGAACGGCATCCGGCCTGCTACGGCTTCGTCGAGGAGCGCTTGCGTCCGTTGCCGATCGCACGCGCGTCCCGTCCTTGCGATAATCGTCCATTTCGCCGTCCCATTTACCGCCCGCCGCGAGCTGCCGGAGTTGCTCGTCCAGCTGCGCCCGGGCGGCCACCGGAAGGCGTTCGGCGATTGGCCGGCCGATCATTTCGGCCGCCGTCCACCCGTAGAGCTTCGTTGCCTCCTCGTTCCAACCGGTGATGAGACCGTTCGGATCAGTCAGGACGGCGGCATCTGGGAGTGCTGCGATCAACTGTTGGGGCATGATGAGATCCCATGTGGCAGGAGAGACGAGTAAGAGTGGGGTACTGCTCGCGACATCGGTGATCCTCCGTCGGTCGATCGCCGCGACTGTAGAGGCAGACGAAGGCACCCGCAACATTAGATAACTCTTGTGTGCGCAAACGCAGGGGATCGCTTCAAAGCCAGAGCTCGCGCAGAACAGAGCCTAGGTATATCCCTTTGACATATCCCATTGCTGTATTGCACCATGCGGTGGGCGGAGGAGAACAATGCACCGTTCAACAGTCTTCAAGAGCAACAAGAGCCAAGCCATCCGGCTGCCAAAGGGGGTCGCGTTGCCTCCGTCCGTGAAGCAGGTAGACATCGTCAAAATTGGGACCGCTCGCCTCATCATCCCCGCAGGAGAAAGTTGGGATAATTGGTTTGATGGTCCAAGAGTCAGCGACGATTTCGCAGACGATCGCCATCGCTCGATCGAACAAAAGCGTGACGAGCTGTAAGCGTGATCAAGTATTTGCTCGATACAAATATTGTCATCTACACAATCAAGAATCGACCAGCCAAAGTGCGAGAAGCGTTCAACCGTCACTCGGGGCAGATCGCAATTTCTTCCGTCACGCTAGGTGAGCTGATTTACGGCGCCGAGAACTCCAGCAAGCCAGAGGAGAACCTCGCTGTCGTTGAGAGTTTTGCGGCGCGCCTGGACGTTTTGCCGTTTGACGACACAGCTGCAGCGCACTTCGGTCGGATTCGCGCTGAGCTGAAACGTGACGGCAAACCCATAGGGCCGTTCGACCAGATGATCGCAGGTCACGCGCGTGGGCTTGGTCTCATACTCGTGACCAACAATTTGAAAGAGTTCAAACGGGTGCGCGGACTGTTACTGGAAAACTGGGCGAGTTAGACTTCGGGACGACTTGTCGAAGCTAGTAGTAGAAACGCGCGCGGTGCATGAGCTGCACCTTGCCGTGCGTGTCGACGCGGTAGACCATGACCACTTGCGAATCGCCCACGTCCTTCACGACAACGAAGGTATCGGCCGACAGCACGTTGACATTGACGTCGTGATGACCGGCGAACGCCAGATTCATGGGACCCATTTGCGTTTGCATGGTGCCCGTAGGTGGCGGCGTCGTAGTGACGGTTTGGGCTTGACCTTGGACGACGTCAGCCGCGAGCAACAAAAGCGCGAGGATCATTGGGCTTCTGCCCCGTCTGGAATGATCAGCACGCGGCGCATGAGGCCTTCGCCTTCGCTACGCGTTTTGAGGCCGTTTTGGCCGTCGAGCGTCACGTGGAAAATGCGCCGATCATGCGCATTCATGGGACTGACGGTGACGATCTTGCCATCGCTCTTGGCTTTTTCGCCGAGCTTTTTGGCAAGGACGCGCAGCGCCTCTTGGCGGCGCTCGCGGTAACCTTCGCAGTCGAGCGCGATCTTCTCGGGCCCTTCTGAGTCTTTGCCAACAATACGATTGACCATGAATTGGAGCGCGAGCAGCGTTTCGCCCTTGCGCCCAATGATCAAACCTTCGTCGCTTCCGTACATGTCGACGAGCACTTGCTCGGCCGTATCCACCGTGATCTGCGCGCGCGCAGAAAGCTGCGAGAGCTCGAGCAGCTTGCGGGTGGTCTCGAGCGCTTTTTGAGCGCGCTCGGAAAGGCCGCCTTCGGCGAGCGCTGGCTTGGGCGTGACCGGCTCTTTTGGCGCAGCGGTCATCTCGCGGAACTCTTTGTATTCTTCTGCCAACGTATCGGAGAAACCTTCTCCGTCTTCGTCTCGCGGCCGACGACCGCCGTCTCGACGTGCCCCGCCGCCGCCAAAGCCGCCGCGACGATTGCCTCCACCCCCGCCAAAGTCTCTGCGACCGCCACGATCTCCACCGCGATCGCCTCCACGGTCATTGCCGCGGAAACGTCCGCCGCGATCACCACCACGATCTCCACCGCGTGATTGTGGACCGTCTTTCAAGTGCGCCGGCTGCAGATCGTCGTCTGCTGGCGCGGGCTGCGAGTCGTCTACTTCAATGACGACTCGCTTTGTCTCTTCGTCACGAGAGACCACGGTGTATTTGATGCGACTACGAGAAATGCCGAGTGATTCACACGCTTTAATGGCGGCTTCAGCTTCGGTTAAGCCTTGAAATGTTCTCACGGGACGTCCGTTTGTTTGAGCGCTGTCGTTGCTTCGCTACGTAGTGGTTCTGCTAAGTAGAAGATCGTTAAGTTGCCGGCCGCAAAGCTGTTTTGTTGCCGAACTTACGGTTGATATAAGCCTGCTGAAGGATGGTCAAGATGGTGTTGACGAAGATGTAGAACACGAGCCCGGAAGGGAGCCCAACCATGAACACCGTCATCATCGGTGGCATCATGTACATCATGATCTTTTGCTGCTGCGGGTCGCCCATGGGGGGTGACAGTTTTTGCTGCACAAACATGGTCCCGCCAAGAAGCAGCGGCAAAATGTAGTACGGATCACTCGCGGTGAGGTTTCCGAGCCATAAAAATTGCTGCTGATAAAGCTCGACCGCAGCGGCGAGCGTACGCCAAAGGGCCAAGTAGACAGGCATTTGCAGCAAGGCTGGCAAACAGCCAGAGAGGAACGGATTCACGTTCCTTTCCTTGTAGAGTCGCATGGTTTCCATGCCCTGCTTTTCGCGGTCGTCCGGAAAGCGTGCCTTGATCTTGTCTAGCTCGGGTTTGAGCTCACGCATCACCTGCATGGAGATGAACGACTTTTGTGTCACCGGCAGCAGCAGCAGCTTCACGACTAAAGTGAGCATCAGGATGGCAAGGCCGTAGCTGTGAAATACGCCGTAGGCTTGGTTCAAAATCCACAGCATGGGCCGGCTCAGGAAACCGAGCGGCATGAACCAAACTTTGTAGTCGATGGCTTCTTCGAAGGCGTGGCCCGGTGCTTTCAGTAGCGCGCTCTTTTTGGGGCCCGCGTACACTTTGTACTGCAGTTTCGCACTTTCGCCCGGCGCGAGCTTGCGGTCTGTGCTGTTCATGATCGCGGCCATTTGCGTGTCGCCGCTGTTGTTCTTCTTTTCTGTGTAGGCGACGTTGGTCACGGGTGTGTCCACCGGCGCCGCAGCAAGCAAGAAGTACTGTTTATCAATGCCTGCCCACGCGATGTCCGTGTTCAGAAGAGGGCTGTCCTTCTCGCCGTGCTCGTGTTTGTAGAGCTTTCCGTCGATGTAGGACGTGGGTACCACGAGATCCGGCGGCG
>JBIKMD010000694.1:0-3773 GCA_044359465.1 Myxococcota bacterium | reverse complement strand
CGTTGTAACAAGCCGTCTCGCAGGCCTTTTCGTCGGTCTCGCCAAAGCGGTCGATACGGCCGTCTTTGTTCAAGTCACAGAGCTGAAAGCGGCCGGGAACGACGAGGTTTTCCATACACACCAGGCCGCCCTCGAGTCGTTCGAGGTCGAGCTGCGTGTTGATGTTCGCGCCGGTTCGGCCAATGCTCGCTTGGTAGAGCTGCGGTGAAATGAAGAAGGGTTTGGGTAGCTTGTCTCTGTACGGGCCGCCGGTATCGCGAATCCAGAACGGGTTGGTGAGCTGCGTCGAGCCCGAGAACTCTGAAGGCACGCCCTGAAGCTGAAGCAAGCGGTCGCCCACCTGGAGACCTTCTGGGTAATTGAAGTTGAACACGAAGAGGCCATTGAAGCCTCCAGCGACAGCCTCTGGCGACATGTCGCTCAGATAGAAGCCCTCGTTGTCGATGGCGGTGACGATCATTTCGCCGGCGGTGACGTTGACCATGTTGCCGACGGGCGCAATGCGCTGGGCGCGAGGCACGCCAAGCAGCTGCTGTCCCGTGAGGTTCGTGGTGTCTACATAACGCGGATCGGCGAGCGACGCGCAGCGGTCACCTTGCAACGAGATGAGTGACGATGTGGTGTTGTCAAACGTGGCCTGGATCTGAGGGATACTAGGCTGCGAGAAATAAATCGTGGGCGACACACCCGTGGCAAGCGTGCCGGGTTGGAACGTTTGCAAACATTCCGGCAAATAAGCTTGACGCTCTTCGAGCGTGCAGTTGGCTTTTTTGGGAACCCGACGCACGCCGCAGTCTTCGAGCCAAATATGCGTTGGGCCAAAGGCGTTCGACAGTTGAATCGACACGGTGCCTTCGCCCTTCAGCACGTTGAACTCGTTCGGGAACACCACACCTGGACGCGCGTCAATCAGCAAGCGCCCTTCATAAGACGTGTCCGGTTTACCATCCCAGCCAATGGCTTGGACTTTGAGATCGATGCGAAACGGTGCTGCGTTGCCAGCGTAAGGAATGGGCGTCAGTTTAGAGCCGAGCGCGTTCTCGCCCTCTGGGCGCAATACTTCAACAGAGAACGACTGTGCGCCGCCTTTGCGGGCCACGCGTTTGTACGCGCAGGCGCTGAGCGCAAGCGCGACCAAAAAACCATGGCTCAAGTAGCGAAGCGTTGGCCTCCTCACTTTAGTTGCCATTGTTCGTCGTGCCTCCGGTTTGATCGCCATCGGTTCGGCCGTCGTCAGGTGTGACCGCGCCTTCATCGATTCCGAGCGCAAACTGCTGCTTGATGCGGCCGTCTTGGAGACCTTCAACGCAGGGCAGATCCGCATAGGCAATGAGGTCTGCGCAGAGTTTTTGAGAGCCAGCGTCGCTCAGCGAGCAAATGCCGTTTTGTGCTTCATATTCGCGACATGAGGGGAAGTTGGGAATGAACGTTCCGTCTGGAAGCGTCGCTCCGCCCTGCATGAAGTCGACAACTGCGTCACGCAGCGAGACGCCCGTGTCTACCTTCTGCGTGTTGCGTTTGAGCACTTGGAAACCAGAACCACCCGAGGCGATGTAGTTGTTGGTCGCCATCTTGTACGTAGCGTTTAGGTCCAGCGGGGCGCCGTTGATGATGATGTCTTCGGCCACGTTTTCGTTGGCGCCAGTGCGTTGATTCTCAATCACCCGCGCGCAGTTCTGGGTGTAGGTGATCCCTGCGATCTGGGCTTGCGGCTGACAGCCACGCGACGCGCTGCGTGCCGTGGCGAAATTGAACAGATCCTGAACGTCGTAACCAGACAGCTGCATGACGGTGACGGTGTTCTCGAAGGGCAACACGTTGAACATGGTCTCGAGCGTCACTGGGCCGGCGTAGATGTTGTCGCGCACGCCGAGCGTGTTGGTGATCGAGAACTCAGCTTCGACGCGGCGTCGACGCCGGATGGACTCGCTCACCAAATTACCGAGCGGCGAGTCGCCTGATTCGCCAGTGCCGCGGCGATTGATGTTACGCGGTGCAAAGGCGATGATGCGGCTCAAGTCGTAAGCGCGGTTCATCTGCAGAATGTACGGCTCGAACATCTCGGCCATGTTGGCGTCTTCAAAGCCAGCAAGGCGGTTGTCGACGGCAAACGGTTGGTACTTGTGCGCAATGACCTTCTTGCCGATCTTCTGGCCAGCTTCATTGAACTCGTCCGCGACCATGGTGTCCAAACGGCCGACGTACTTGGCGAATGCACCCGAGTGTACGATGAGCGTCGGGCGACCATTTTGATCTTCAATGACCTTGGGTGGGTTGAGCACGATGTGCAGATGACCGCCAAAGATGATGTCGATGCCTGTGACACCTGGAATGAACACCCGCATCTTGTCGTCTGCGAGATCTTCAATTTTTTCCCATGCCCTTGAGCCAGCTGCAGATCCACCACCTGGTCCAAGCGGGCATTCACGCAAGTCACCTACGCCAAAGGCGCAGTACTTGTTGATGGTGTGCTCGTAGCCGCGGATCAGCTCTTCGTCTTCATGCAGACCCAGATGGGAGACGACCACTACCAGGTCGACCAGCGGATCCAAGTAGTCGACGTAGTGCTGCAACAGGGTGTTTTGCTCGAGTGGTACGATTTGCAGCGAGTTGCCGCCCTCACCAATCGAGTTGAGCGAGCTCAGGTTGGCCATGCCGATGACACCAACGGTGACGCCATCAAGGTTGTAGAGCTGGAACGGCATCGAGAGTTTGCCGAGCTTGTGGTTGTTCGGATTTCGCCAATCGGGGAAAATGTAGTTGGCCGCGAGGTTGGTGTAGCGGCCCCAGAGCTCGAGCTGGCGCACATAGGAATTGATGCCGTCGTCGAACTCGTGGTTTCCAATCACGACGGCGTCTGGTGACAACAACGTCATGAACTTCATCTCGACTTCGCCGAGTTTGAAGTTGAAGATCGGCGCGCCTTGATAACAATCGCCCGAGTCCAAGTGCATCACGCGCTGTGAGCGTTCACGTTCGCGCTTGATGATGTAAGCAAGTCGGGCGCCGCCACCAAAAGGCGCGTTTTCTTCCCACAGACCCAAGTTTTCATCTGCCGCGCCAGGAATGAAGTCATAAGGAATCAGGCGGCTGTGGATGTCCGACGTGTGCAACCACGACACGCGAACAGGATAGGAAGTATCCACCTCGTCTGCTGTCTGAATACAAGCGGCGAGCGCCATCAGCAGAACTGAGGCTAAACTCCGCACGCTCGAGTTACGCAGCGATAGCGGGAGACTGCGGAGCCATGAGGTATACTTCTTCAAGCGGGTGGCGCCTTACTCAAAGCGATCGCGCCGGGTCAACCTTTAATATGAAGCTTGCTGATGAAAGGCGTTCAGAACCTGGGATAACCTGACGCGGACTCAGTCCCAGGTGATGGCGAGCGTGATGACCTCGCCGTCAATGTGGTCACCCGCGGCGTGCAACCTGCAGGTCAGTGCTCGAGCGGCTGGGGCCACGCTTTGTACGGCTGCCGGCTGTGCAAGGTATCGGCTGCCGCTTTGCGTGAGCTTGGTCGCAACGTTGACCGACACCACATGCAGGAAGTCGCGGGTGGTTTCTTGGTCGTCCTCGTGAGTCGGTTTGTCCGGAGCAAAGCCAAGCAAGCCTTCTGTCAGCACGTGCGCCACGCCGCTGTTTACGCCGAGCCAGCAAGTGAAGGGTTTGGCTCCTTCTACGCGCTGCGAGGCGATCGTTTGCGCCTCAAAGCCCTGCTGTGAGAGCGTCACGGGACCATCGAATTTCGTCTGGAGACGCGCCACACGCTGCAG
>JBIKMD010000499.1:0-4597 GCA_044359465.1 Myxococcota bacterium | reverse complement strand
ATGGTCAACTCACCACCAAACAGGGGTGGTCAACTTGCGATCCAATTGGGTGGTCAACTTCGTTGCAAAGGGGTGGTCAACTTCAGACCCAATCGGGCAGCGTCCATCACCACGCGCAGATTCATGGTGCGTAGGATTTCGATGAGCTGCGGCTGCGCGAAGTAATTTACACGACTCGCCGCATTCCAAACTGCAGCACGTTTGCGGATGGGACCTTCTGCTGACACCAACCAGTCGAGTGCGTTTTTTAGCGCGCCTGGCACACCATGCGCGTACTCGGGCGTCGAAAAGAGCAGTGCGTCCGCGGCGCGCACGGCGTCACGAAAGCGCCTCACTACCTCTGGCGGCTTGTCGTCGTCGTCTGGGTTGAACAGTGGCAACGCACTGAGCTCGTCGTAGATGATGAGCGCAGTGAGTTTGGCTGCTGTCTGTAGAAGTCGGAGATTCGATGACTCCGCGCGCAAGCTACCTGAAATCGCAAGCACACCCATGCCCGCGTCTTCGCACCTTTCAGGTCGTTGGGGCTAGAAGCACCACGCTGTAGGCGGTTGCCGTTGTCTTTCCTGGGTTCACGTAGGTGTGCTTTTGATCGCCACGAAAGACGAGCACATCGCCTGCGCCAAGTGTGAACGTATTGCCCGACACCCATAGCTCGAGGCTGCCGCGTTCGCAGCAGAGGTATTCACGTGTGCCTGTTCTGTGCGGCACACCAGCCATCCGTGCGCCGGGTGGTAGCTCCATCCTGTCGAAATCCATGCCGGGGGTCGCGTCAGGTAGAACACGCCTGATGATTACGGCGCCTCGTTGTTTCACTGCCGCCGTTTCCGCTTTGTACAAACGGCAGACCTCGCGCGGCTGCCCAAGCAGCTCCTCGATTGAAACCTGAAGTGCGCTCGCCACCTTCACCAAGACGGAGACTGTGGGGTTGCCAGAACCTGATTCCAGGTTGGACCAGGTAGGCCGGGGGAGGCCTGCGAGCTTGGAGATTTGTAGCTGCGATAAACCGCGCGACTCACGGATTTGTTTTAGATTCAGTGCCAAGTTCCCTGCTACGTCGTTCATGTTCGTAGAATAACCTGCTGATATTATAGAATCCAGATGGATGTCATAAGGGCAGATTGCGCGCATCCTTGCGAACATGAACACCACACTACTGATAACGGGAGCGAGCCAGGGCCTGGGCCGTGCGCTTGCTCTGCATTGTGCCTCACTAGGTTTCAAACTCGCGCTCGTCGCTCGCCACGAAGCGCCGCTCGAGGCGTTGGCGCAAACCATTCGTGCTAGCGGCGGCGAGGCCATTGCGCTTGCCTATGACGTGGCTGACAAGCACGCGATCTATCCACTGGTGGGCCGCGCCACGGCTGCGCTTGGTTCGATTGATGTGCTTGTGAACAACGCGAGCACCCTGGGCCCGGTGCCGCTGCGACCACTCGCAGAGACTGAATGCGAGGACCTGGGGCGCGTGTTTCAGACCAATCTCGTTGGGCCCTTCAGGCTGACCAAAGCCGTGATCGGCGGGATGGTGCTGCGGCAACGCGGCCTCGTCGTGAATGTCAGCTCGGATGCGGCGGTGTCTGCTTATCCTACTTGGGGCGCGTACGGTGCGAGCAAGGCTGCGTGTGATCACCTTGGGCGCATTTGGGCGGCAGAGCTAGAAGGCAGCGGCGTGCAGATTTTCAGCTTCGATCCTGGGGAAATGGATACCGCGATGCATGCCGCTGCGATGCCTGAGGCGAAGCGGGAAGCGCTCGCAAGACCGGAGGATATTGCGCAGCGTCTCGCGCAAGACATCCTGAAACGGGTGACGCCATGATCGCGGCTGCTTTCGATAGGCCCGTGCACGACACCAAGCTGCTCGTCGTGCGGTCTCATGGGGAGCACCGCGCCACGACGATGGATACGTTTCCCTCTTTGTTTTCTGCTGGAGACGTCGTCGTCGTGAATGATGCGGCCACGCTGCCTGCTTCGCTGTCCGGTAGGACCGAGCTTGGCGATCCCGTTGAGCTGCGTTTGCTCGCGAATGATGGTCCAAATGAATGGACGGCTTTTCTGCTCGGTCCTGGTGATTGGCACACGCCTACGGAGCGGCGTGCGAGTGTGAACGTTCAGGCAGGGGGCGTGCTCGATTTTGGCGACCTGCGCGCGGCGATCGTTTCGCTGAAGAGCGAACGCTTAGTCCGGGTGCGTTTTGATCGTGACCTGTACCGCGCCCTGTATGCACATGGTCGTCCCGTACAATATGCGCATCTTCGGCAGGCGTTGGATCTGTGGACAGTGCAGACCGCGTATGCCTCGAGGCCGTGGGCCGTGGAAATGCCGTCTGCTGGGCGTCCCTTGTCTGTGAGTCATATTCTCGCGCTCCGCCGGCGCGGGGTGCACGTGCACGCGCTTACGCATGCCGCGGGGCTTAGCGCGTCAGGGGAAGCCGCTCTGGACGCGCAGCTTCCGCTACGCGAGCGCTATGCGATCCCAGAGGAGACTGCGGCTGCGGTGAACGCGCGCACAGGGCGGGTCATTGCCATTGGAACGTCCGTGGTGCGCGCACTCGAAAGCAGCGTGCGTGGCGGCAAGGTCCAAGCAGGCGAGGGGAGCACTGAGCTGCGCATGAGTGAAAAACATCGCTTGCAAGTGGTGGACGCGCTGCTCACCGGCATCCACGACCCCACTGCCAGCCACTTTGAGCTACTGTCCGCGTTTGCGCCTCGTGAAACACTCGAGCGCGCGTACGCCTACGCAGATCGCTTAGGCTTTCTTGGTCACGAGCTCGGCGATGTGTGTTTGATAGGTGTTTAGCGAAGCGTTAGCGTGTGCCTTTGCGCTCAAGCAGCGAAGCGTTAGCGCGTTCCAATCTTCCGGCGTTCGCACATGCGGCGCATCTTCATGAGACCTTGGGTCTGAATCTGACGCACGCGCTCGCGTGACAAGTTGTAGTGCTTGCCAATCTCATCGAGCGTTTGATCCTGACCATCATGCATGCCGAAGCGGCGTTTGATGATGTCTTTCTCGATGGGCGAGAGCAGCGTGAGCAATTCGCGAATGCGTTGACGCGTGTTTTCACGGATCAGCGATTCATCGAGTGCGGGCTGGTTCTCGTCACGCACCATGTCCAGGTAATTGCGCGGGTCGTCGCTCGAAATCGGATCGTCGAGCGACACCGGGTCCTGGTGCACGCCCGCCAAAATCTGGTCGAGCTTCACTTGGCTCATGTGCAGCGTCTTCGACAGCTCTGCCGTCGAGGGCGCGCGTCCGAGCTTTTGCGTCAGCTTGTTGGCCGCGCGCGAGATTTGACGACGCGAGTCAATGACGTGGACAGGCAGACGCACTGCCGAGCCCTTGTTGATGATCGCACGTTCGATCGCTTGGCGGATCCACCAGATGGCGTAGGTCGAGAAGCGGAAGCCACGGCGGTGGTCGTAGCGGTGGACGGCTTTCATCAAGCCGACGTTGCCTTCTTGGATCAAATCGATGAGCGGCAAACGCACGTGGTGGAATGAGCGGGCGACACTCACAACGAGGCGCAAGTTGGCGCGCACGAAGTCATTGCGGGCGCGCAGCGATTCACCGCGTTGGCGCTCGATGGCGAGCATGTCTTTGAACGGAACCTTCAGCGGGTCGCTCTTCGACTTGGCGCCCCAGGCTGAACGGCGCAGGCGGGCGACTACGAGCTCCATGGCCTCTTTGTCATTGTCGATATAGCGGAGCTTGACCGCCATATCATCCACGGCCTTCGACAGCTTGCTCGCGCGGTCGCCTACGTCTTTGAGCTTACGCGCGTTCTTGCGCAGCTCGAAGATCTCCTCTTGCACATCGTGCTCGAGCGTGAGCGCCACTTCGCCAAGCACTTCGTAGGAGAGCGCTTGGTACAGGAGTTTTTTCCACAGGTCGACTTCTAGGTCGACGAGCTTTTCAGCGGCTTTGCGTTCCGAGTCCGGCGTGAACAGCGGAATGTGTGAGAGCTGCTCCATGTAACCGGAGAGCACGTCTTTGGCGCCAGCGGGGAGGTTCTTCTTTTTCTTGGCGTCTTCTTCTTGCTCGGCGAGCTCTTTTTCGACGGTGGCGAGCTCTTCGGCGGTAGGTTCTTCGCTTCCTTTTTTCTTAGACGAAGACTCGTCGTCTTCGTCCTCTTCTTCGCCTTCGTCGCCCTCTTCGGCGTCAGGTTGGTCTTCGGAATCTTCGAAGTCCACCTCCTCCTCGTTGGCGGCTTGCGCTTTGAGCTTTTTGGGTGCCGTTTTCATCGGCACTTTGGCTGCTGGTTTGACCACTTGAATCTTCTTCGCCGCTTTCGCCATGCTTGCTTTGCCCTTATTGGAGAGCTGCTTCCCGCGTTTTGCCACCTTGAACACTCCGCTCATTGAACGAACCTGCATGTGGCCACGAAACTCGCGTGCGGTGCAAGTTTTTCCTCCGTCATACACCTGCCCACATGGGCGCACGCGCTGAAAAAATAGGTTCCGGCACAGGAATCCGCGGCTATACTTCGCGCGTGGAATTGATTGGCGATCAAGAAGGCATCGCGGCGCTCAAAGCGATTCATACGAAGAACCGCGATTACCTGAAGTTTTTGCTCGGTGAGATCCGTAGCAACACGGATCTGCGA
>JBIKMD010000498.1:0-4608 GCA_044359465.1 Myxococcota bacterium | reverse complement strand
CAATGCGATCTACGATTGCCCTGATGCGGCCGCCGACTTCACAGTCTACCTTGGCTATGTTGATGCGCTTGGCAGAGGTCATCGTGCGATGCTCAAAGTCGTAAGCGATGGTCGTGTCCGCACTCAGACCGTCATTGAGCCGAGGCGTGCCATCATAGAGCCTCGGACTCACGGCGTGCTGGCTATTGGCGCGCGATTCACGCATCTTGGTGTGCACCACATCTTTGACGGACTCGATCACTTAGCGTTTGTCCTCGCGCTCATTCTTGCTGCAACATCCGTGCGCCGCGCATTGTTGCTGCTCAGTGTTTTCACTGTCGCGCACTCAGTGTCCCTGGCCCTCTCTGCCTTTGACATCGTGCGCTTGCCGGAGCGACCTGTTGAAGTCACGATCGCGCTTTCGATCGCCGTAGTTGCTTTTGAGGCGTTGCGATCGAAGGAGAGTCTCTGGCTTAGGCTGTGTTTAACCTTTGGTTTCGGTCTCATTCATGGCCTTGGGTTCGCCGCTGTTCTCGCCGACGCTCTGTTCGCCAGCGCCGCATTCACCTGGTCGCTCACTACCTTCAATCTCGGCATTGAGCTCGGGCAAGCGTGGCTTGTTTTCTGCGTCCTTCCCGGCCTTCTTTCCCTTAGAGGTGCCAGACACTTTTCGTGGCAGCTCGGGCTCTGGTGTCTGGCACCTTTGGCTGTCGGATACTTTGCGAGTTGGACCAATGCTGCGGCGTTGGCTGTGTTTCTGTTGTTGGTCATTGGATTGTTTTTACTCAGCAAAACTCGACCAAATGCAGCCAAGCTCGCGAGCTTTGCGCTAGGTCTTTGTGGTCTGGTGTGGGCAGCGCAGCGCTTGCTTGCGACCGCCTAAGGCAGCGACTACAGTAGTCCTTCAGTGCAGCTCGAGAAAAAACCCGCGCTTGGAATCGAGGTCTTCGTCGTTGATGACGACCGTCCCATTCGAGCGCTCGTCAAGAAGTGGCTCGAGCTCGAGGGTTACACCGTCTACGATTTCGACGATGGCTCCGGCGTCATGGATGCGCTTCAGCATCATACACCAAGTGCCATTTGCCTCGACGTCATGATGCCGAAAATGGACGGTCTCGAAACGCTGCGTCTTTTGCGTGAAGCCAAGTACCAAGTGCCTGTCATCATGCTGTCAGCCAAAGATCTCGTGGAGACCGCCGTCAGCGCCATGCGGCTCGGGGCATTCGACTATCAACTCAAGCCAGTCGATCGCGATCGCTTGCTCACGAATCTCAAGAACGCGGTCAAACAATACGAGCTCATCACGCGAGTGCAACTGCTCGAACGCGAGATGCGCGCGCAAAACGCTTTCTCATCCATCGTGGGCAGTGCGCCAAGGATGAAAGCGTTGTTTCACCAAATGCAACGGCTGCTCGATTCCACGATTCCCGTGTTCATTCACGGCGAAAGCGGGACAGGAAAGGAGCTCGTCGCACGCGCCATTCACTATGATGGTATTCGCAAAGACGGACCTTTTGTTGAGCTCAATTGCGCCGCCATCAGTGAATCGCTTCTCGAGAGTGAGCTTTTTGGTCACGAAAAAGGCGCATTTACTGGCGCGGTCGCTGCACACAAGGGGAAGTTCGAACAGGCACACGGCGGGACGCTCTTTCTCGATGAAATTGGCGAGGTGAGCCTCACCGTCCAAGCCCGATTGCTTCGCGTCCTTCAGGAAGGGCGACTCACGCGTCTCGGTGGTCAGCAAACGATTTCGGTTGATGTTCGCATCATCTCCGCGACGAATCGGGACATTGAGGCCATGGTTCGCGGAGGTCAGTTCCGCGAGGATTTATACTACCGACTCGTCGTCTATACGCTGACACTGCCGTCTCTCCGTGAACGCATCGAGGATATCCCCGAGCTTTGTGTGCATTTCTTGCGCAAGCACTCGTCGCAAGTGGGTCGCATGATGACGTCGCTCAGCCCCGAGGCGCTGGAAAAGATGATGCGCTATGAATGGCCCGGGAACGTGCGTGAGCTCGAAAACGTGATGCGCCGCGCGCTGATAGCAAGTGAAGGCGATATCCTGACAATGGATGCGCTCCCCGAGAAGTTCCAACGCTTGCAGCCCCGGACACCGGGCGAAAAAAACACCGCTATGGGCACTACCAGCCTCGCTCCCCATGAGGTCATTCCGCTCGCTGATGTTGAAAGGGACGCGATCGAGCGCGCGCTTGCGGTCTGCGATGGAAATATTACTGTCGCGTCAAAGAAGCTCGGGATTGGGCGTACAACCCTGTACCGAAAGATGATCACCTACAAGCTAGCGCAAGAAGGCCAAGTCGACCCCGGTCAAAAGCAAACTCCTGATTGACAAGCTAAGTTGCGCAATGCAAAGCGCGCTCTTTCACACACGAGTGGGAGGGCGCTATGGCGGGTGTCAATAAGGTCATCATCGTTGGTCATCTCGGGGCAGATCCGGAAGTGCGTTATACGCAAGGCGGACAAGCGGTCGCGAGTTTCAACGTCGCAACCAGCGAAACCTTCAACGACAAAAACGGCGAGCGCCAAGAACGCACCGAGTGGCACCGCATTGTCGCTTGGGCCAAGCTTGCCGAATTGTGTGGCGAGTACCTGCGTAAAGGCCGTCAGGCGTACATTGAAGGCCGTTTGCAGACGCGCCAGTGGGACGACAAAGACGGCAACAAGCGGTACACTACCGAAATCGTTGCGCAAACCGTTCAGTTTCTCGGCGGTCGTGGTGACAACGCGGGTGCTCCTCGCTCTGATGAAGGTGGTGCACCAGCGCCCGCCCCGCGCCAACAAGCAGCGCCTCAGCAACGTCCTCCGCAACAGCAAGCCGCGCCCCAAGCGCGCGCGCCGAGTGGTGGTGATCAGTTCAACTACGGTCCACCGCCACTGTCGGATGACGACATTCCGTTCTGATTCGAATGACCGAGGCTACGACTACCGTGCCATCCGACACCGTCCAAATCGAGTTGGCGCAGCCGCAGGATTTAGCGCGTCTGGCTGTTCATTTCGCTGAAGTGGCGGATGAGCCCTTGTTCGTTCTCACGGCTGAGTTCCCCCGCACACTCGAGACCACCGAGAAGTTCTTGGCGCAGGTCCTTGCATCGCCCTACGTGGGTCTCGAGCTTGCGAAAGTGGAGAATAGGGTGGTCGGGCATTGTTTGATCCGTTCGACAGATCATCCTGCGCTGAAACATGTGGCCAAAATCTCGATGGCCGTCAGCAAAGAAGCAAGGCGCAAAGGCGTCGGTGAGCTCCTACTGCGGGCAGCAGAACGCTGGGCACAGCAGCGGCGTTTGCGAAAAATCGTGCTCGATGTGCTCGCTAACAATAGGCCGGCGCTCCGGTTGTATGAAAAGCTGTCCTATCGTGAAGAAGGCGCCCGCAAAGATCAGGTGATGATCGACGGGCAATTTCACGACGAGCTCCTGCTCGCCAAGTTTTTGTGAGAGTGGAGCCGTGACTGACCGACTAATTCGATCTTTGGCACGCCGGCCAACTGACAAACAGCCGACTCTACGTTGGATGACGGTCGATACGACCGAGCTTTGCGCGCGCGCGAGTGGCATCCATCAGCTCGCTCCCCTTGCGACGATTGCGTTTTCCCGGGCACTCACGGGTGGGGCCTTGCTCGCGGCGCTTGCCAAGAGTGAGCGCAACATCAATCTGCAAATCTCGGGGAATGGTGTGCTCGGTAGTCTATTCGTTGACGCGGCGCCGAGCGGTACGCTGCGCGGATACATCACAAGAAATCCTGAGGCTAAACCACCTACCGCCGCCAACGGGCGGCCACTCGTAGGTCCGGCTTTTGGTGACGGCGGTTTCGTCAATGTTCTGCGCGCGGACGCCTCGAACAACTACTTTCGTGGCACTGTGGCGATCAAAACCGGGGAGATTGACGCAGACATTGCTGAATATTTAGCATCGTCGGATCAGGTCGAGAGCGTCATTGCGCTCGATGTTGTGTTGGATCAGGGGAAGGTGGTTCGAGCGGGAGGTGTGCTGTTGCAGGTGCTTCCTGGCGACGAGGCGCCGTCTCTTGATACCGAGCGCACGCGTCTTCAGACCGGCGTGTTCTTTGAAACACTGCGGGATGCGGGTGAAGCCTGGCCAGAAGCGATGACGAAGCTACTGGCCCTTGAGAGAAGCACACTCGAAGAGAGCGAAATCAAATGGAGCTGTCAATGCTCCGAGAATCGGGTCATGGCCGCGCTGATGGCCGCAGGCATCGATGAGCTCAATGACATCATCGCCAAAGAGGGCAAAGCGGAGATGCTTTGCGACTTCTGCCGCAAAGAGTACGTTTTCGACCGCGAGCAACTCGTCAAATTGCGCGACCTAGCCGTTAGCGCCGCACTCAGTCACAAAGACAAAGCCGACCACGGCGACAACTAGGTACCACCACCTAGCAGTTTCATGCGCTTCGCTAAGCGCAATTCCAACAAGTGTTTAGCTCGGACCGAATGGTGTCCTTGAGCCGTTGGTGCCAGACACGTGGTCACGGAAGGTGCCAGACACCTCGTCACGGAAGGTGCCAGACACCTGGTCACGGAAGGTGCCAGACACCTGGTCACGGAAGGTGCCAGACACCTGGTCACGGAAGGTGCCAGACACCTGGTC
>JBIKMD010000496.1:0-4611 GCA_044359465.1 Myxococcota bacterium | reverse complement strand
AGACCGCCGCGTCGTCGTAGCCGTTGATGGCAGCGTCCCCGCAATTTGCCTCGAGCTCGTACGCTGGATCTGCGCTCAGTGAGGCGTTGGTTGGCCGCGGCGCGAGCTGCGAGACCACCCCAAGATAGCGCCGCGTGTCGTTCGAGAAGGCACCAGCGTAGACGAGATCTTTGCCAAAGTATTGGCCAACGGCTGGCAAGGTGATGCTTGGGTCGAGCGCAAAACCAGAAGCGCTACCGGGATAGATGAACACCGCGCCCTCTGTGCGGTTGGCGTAGGGCGCTGACGCGACGAGATCTTCAATGCCATCGCCAGTGAGATCAGGAGTGATGGCGAGCGCGTTGCCAAACTCTTGCCCAGACGCGCTTCCAGGAAAAGGCAAAGGCGTTGCCAACGACTCGTTCGCGCTGCTGAGCACAAAGGGTCTTCCAGCGCGTGGGCCGAGGCTCGAATGCGCTGGTGCATAAATGACGAGCTCTGGCTCGCCGGCGCCATCGATGTCGATCGCCGCAACGCCAACGCCAAACAAGCCATCGTACTGATCGCCAGAGTACTGACGTGCCGCGGTCGCGTGAGGAAGCAGCCCAGGACGACCAAGGAACAAGCGCACCGCGCCCGCTGCACTGGTGCCAGGCACATTGGCGGCGAGAGCACCCACGAGTAAATCGTCAACGCCGTCGCGATCAACGTCGGCGCTGCTCACATGCGCGCCGAAGCCTTCGGTTGGTGTACCAATCACCAGCCAGCCAAGGTTGGCGGCGTTTTCGATCAACAACGGTGGCGCAGGCATGGGCGCCCCAGTGACGATGTAAAGCTTGCTCGCCGATACCGCGCCAATGGCGAGCTCACTCTTGCCATCGCCGTTGAAATCTTGGCTCAGCAGCGAAAAACCAAATGCCAAGCCCCCTGTTGCGTCGGATCCCGCGATGACTCGCGATGGAACAAGCGAAAGCCCGACGGCCGAACCACGGTAGACAACAACAACGCCGCGCGAGCCATCATAACTGTAAGACGCCGCGGCGAGGTCGCAGTAGCCATCACCGTCATAGTCACCAGCGCTGAGCTTCTGACCAAGCTGCAACCCCGCCGTGTCGATGAGCTCGCCCCCGGAGGGTAGTTTTCCAAACAGCGTTTGCGCTGGCTGAATGGGAAGCTTGCCCTGCTCACCCAAGAAAACGCTGATGCTCCCTTGCCAGCTTGCGGGGGTCGACAGCGATGGGTCCGTATCGAGCGCCGCGCCAACAGCAAAATCACTTAGCCCGTCTGCGTTGAAATCGCAGCTCGCGAGCGCGCTGCCAAAGCGTGCACTGTAGCGACCAATTGTGAGCAGCGTGCGCTTCTGTGCGAAGTGCCCATCTGCTTGCCCCTTATGCACGTAGACGGCGCCGTCAGAGGGCTGCAGTGTGGTTTGCAAAGCGGCGCCGATCAGCAAATCGCGACGTCCATCATTGTCGGCGTCTGTGACGAGCGCGGACCAGCCGGCTTCGACGAGCCGCGCGTCCCCTGCAAACGTGTCGAGGGTGAACCCATCCGAGCCGTCTGGGTAGTAGACGTGCACGCCCCCTGAGCGATGGCCGGTGAGGTTCAAGCCAGGCTCGTTCACCATGAACTCTTCGCGCCCGTCGCCGTTCAAATCGCCGAGCGCGTGCACGCCGCCGAGCAGCTGTCCGGAGACAGAGCCGTCGTTGCTACGTGGAAGCGAGGCGCGCTGCGATGAGGCCACGCTCACAGCAAGCACGCGGGTTTCGTTGAGCGCACGGTCATACACCGAGACGGTCGCCGTGCCGGCAGCGTTTCCAATCAGTCTTTCGCCATCGAAGGAGACAACGCTTGGCGCGCTCGACGTCAGCGTCAACGCACCGCTCAAGCCGTCGCTGCGCACAATGAAAGTTGCGCCTACTGGGATGATGGCGTGCGCGGGCTGGATCGAGAACTCAGCCCCAACTTCTACCTGCAGGACAACGAACTGCGCCTTGTTCGTGAGCAAGTCACGAACGATCAGATCATCGCGCGCGGGCGCGTTTGGCCCCGTCATGTAGCTAGCGCCTGCGAGCGTGCCCCCGCTCTCGTTGTGGGCAAGCTCAAACGCAAAGCTGCCAGAGCCGCCGCTCGTGATGAGCGCGAGCTGCTTGTTGGGGCCGACCGTGAGCGCACTCGGCCATACTTTCAGCGTGTCAAACACCGTGATCGTCGCGTCCACATAACGAGCGCACACGGTGTCTTCGACGCGCACTGTTTCGCTTGCGGAATGCCCATCATCGAGTGCGAGCACACCAGTCTGCGTAGAGAGACCTCCGTGGCCACTTAGGAGTGTGAAGCGGTAGACGCCGCTGCCAGCACTGGCGCTGAATTTGAGGGTGCTTCCACGTTCGGCGTGTGCGTTAGCTGGGGTAATCGTGAGCCCATTTGCGCAGCCTGTGGCGGGAGGCAGTGCTTCGAGGCCTGGTACACGTGTCTCCAGTGGTTCAAGCGCGCATGCGGCGAGCGCTACGCAAACGAAGGCAGGGAGGCGCATTCATGTTGTATCATCCCCGATCAGCCCAGGTTTAACGACAAATCGTTACAGGTATGGCGGGTAGTCTGTCCCGGCGCGGGCACGAGCATGGCAATGCGGCGGATGAACGCTTGCGGAGTGAAACGGAGCTCATGCGAACCGTCGCTGAAAACCCGTTTCATGGTGAAGGTGACGAGACCGTTTTCGAAGTGCAAACGGTCTTGAGCGATGGCTCGGGGCTCGTTGATCGGCCAGGGTTTCAACGCTTGGTTGCGAGCGTGTGCAGCGGCTCGGTTGGTGCCGTGTTTTGCATCGAGGCTTCGCGCCTTGCACGCAATGGACGCGACCGGCACCACCTGATCGATCTATGCGCGCTCGTTGGAGCACTGCTGGTCGATACGGATGGCGTTTACGAGCCCCGGCTCACCAAAGACCGCTTGCTTCTCGGGCTCAAGGGCACAATGTCTGAGTACGACCACCGTACTTCTGGCGCAGCACGCCGGGCGCTTCCTGAGCGTGGCCTTCGCGTACGTCAAACAGATTCGGAATGATGCGCACGGATGGCGAGTGCTCGAACTGCTCCACAAGGTCTTTCATGATGCGAAAGAGTTTTTGTAGTCCGGCGACGGCAAGGTACTCCGTCGATGCGACCGTGCAGATCTCGTCAGCGGCGAGAATCGCGTTGATGGTCACCAGCGACGCGTAGGGTGCCGTATCGACTACGATCACATCATACTCGTCGCGAAGCGGGCGCAGCAAATGACCTATGCGCTCCTCGCGCTCCGCCTCCGAGATCCCAAGGATGTACGTCGCGTGCGCTTGCGCGTCGAGGTCGACGACGAGTGTCTTGAAGCCGCAGCACGCTGAGCGCATCGCGAACTGCGATCGTCGACTTGCCTACTCCGCCCTTCATGTTCGCGAACACTTTGATCTTGTTCTCGGTGGGCGTCGGCTGCCGATGACGCAAACGCGCGCCGAGCTTGGCCACATCATCCCAGCCAAAGACCTTCTTTTTCGTACTGGTAGATGATCGCTCGCGAGACGAGCAGCATCTCGGCGATTTGTTTCACGTTGAAAAGGAACGAACGGAACGGGCGCATCGACCTCGGGTTCTTCAAACGGACTTCGGTCATTGGACTCTCCAAGGCAGTGCAGGTGACACTCCTGCGTGTTCAAAACGCACCAAGACCACCACGGCTTTGGCGCGGCGTTGATCAGCGAGACTTGTTTTGTGATTGGGCGATGAACCGAGTCATGGCCGACGCCAAAACGCGGATGGCGTTTGCGACTCGGTAATGGTCGATGCGACCAGCGGCTAGAAGATCGTAGAGCGTCGCCGTCGACACGCGAAGGCGCGCTGCTGCTTCACGAACAGTGAGGAACGGTTCATCGAGGTTCACTGGTGTTGAAGAGGCACAAATCTCACCGGAGTCCGTGGCAAAATCTTTGGAAAGATCTGTCAACGGACGTGATTTTTGAACTGGGGCCGATTCGGAATTTGTAATGGTTGTAGCGATCTGTGAAGCTTTGCGAACGTCGGTGATGTGGTCGCGCGCGCCTTCTAAGCCGGGGGTAACAGGTTCGAGTCCTGTCGGGCGTGCTCGTTTTTTCCGGGCGAAATTGCTCCCCATCGGTGTTTTCGCCGTTTTCAGATCCCTGCAGCAGGTTAGCAGCAAGAACGTCAAAATTTTGCGCGTTGGCAGGTGCTTGCAGTGCTTTGCTTTCGTTCGCAGCGCTTCCAAAATCAAACTGCAAACGGTTCACTTCGTCGCGCAGGTAGCCGGGCGCAAGATGACCGTAGACCTCGGTTGTGAGCTTCGGGTTGCTGTGCATGATGATGCGTTGAGCGGCCGCCGGGTTCACGTCTGACATCATCAAAAGTGAGGCCGTCGTATGACGAAGATCATGGAAGCGGATCGGCCGAACGATCGCTTTCGGCCACAGCTTTATGTTGCAGCTCGGGCATCGACGCGCGTCGCGAGTCTCGGTTCGGTCGCTATGCCCGATTGGGTCTGAAGTTGACCACCCCTTTGCAACGAAGTTGACCACCCAATTGGATCGCAAGTTGACCACCCCTGTTTGGTGGTGAGTTGACCATGCGTTTGGATCGAAGTTGA
>JBIKMD010000497.1:0-4611 GCA_044359465.1 Myxococcota bacterium | reverse complement strand
AGCCAGAGGTGCGGCCGGATTTGGGCCTCGTCTCGCGTGCGTTGTTCCGCGAATCAGACAACTACCTGCAAGCGCTGGTGATGGAGCGTGAAATTGGAGAATGTTCGGACCTGCTGCAAAGTGAGCTTCGCGATCGCGCAGAAGACGCGTTGCAACGCATTTTCTGTGCGCTCTCGTTCACCTATCCCGCGCAGACCCTCGAGATCGTTCAAGCCAATTTGACCAGCACGGATGCCAACGTTCGCGCCAATGCGGTGGAGGTCCTCGACAACATGCTCGAGGCCGACCACAAAGCGCTGATTCTTCCACTGGTTGACGAGGGCGCGGTACGGCAAATGCTCGACTCCCAGCAAGTGAAGTCCGGCGTCATCAGCCATTCGCGCAATGAGTGGCTACGTGAGTTGCTCGATGACCGCGAGCCCTGGATGGTCGTCGCCTCGCTGCACACCATTGGTAGCTACCGCATCCCCGGCATCGACAAGCCCATGAGCAAGTGTTTGTCCCACGAAGAACCCTGGGTGCGCGAAACAGCGCTCTGGGCTTTGAAAACCACGCTGCCTCCCGAGCTGCTTCCGCAAAAAGCCCAGAAGCTGATTGGCGACGAAGTCGAGCGTGTACGGCACTACGGCGAGCACGTGCTCGCGGAGATCGAAATGATTTCGAACGTCGAAAAAGTGCTCTTCTTGAAGAAGATCGATCTGTTCCGCCGTATTCGCGGTGATGACCTCGCGCGCATTGCGAACATTGCTGAGGAGCTATCGTTCACGGATCAAGAGCGCGTGTTCAACGAGGGGGATCTTGGTGACGCGCTGTATTTGATCGTGACGGGGAAAGCGAAGATCCACAAAGGCGAGACGCAGCTCGCGGTGCTCGGGGAGCGGCAGTGTTTTGGTGAGATTGCGATTTTGGATAGCGAGCCGCGATCGGCGAGTGTGACGGCGGTTGAGCCGCTGCTGACTTTAAAGATTCGCCGGGACGACTTCTCTGAGATCATGGCGCAGAAACCAGAGATCGCGCAGGGCGTGATCAAGGTGCTCTGCGGACGTTTGCGTAACGCGAACAAGCGTTGAGGGTGCGTGGGGCGTGTTGATCCGGGCGCGATGACGTGTCTGTGTTGCGCGCCAAGGAGCGGCGCGGTGTCTCTCACTAGTAGTGAGCGATCATGTGCAGATGTTCGAGCTCAGTCTGAAATGCGCGCTCGTCGGTCTTGCAAGTCAATCGCTTGCACCAGATCAAGGAAAGCGCTTTCGCGCGGTCCGCGTTCCAGTGCGCAGATCCTGGCGCGTTGTAGAGAAGATTGAGAGCGAAGACATCGTCGGCTTCATGCGTGCCACCAAATCGAAGCGCAATGAGACGGTCGAGATCCGAAGAAAATACGTGCTCCAGCAACAGCGCCGCGAATTTGCGCAGAAGCGTTCGATCGGGATCCTCGATCTCTGATTGGGCTACCTGCTCGGCCCACCACCCTCGTGTACGAGTCGAGCGCGTCACGTTTCCGCTCTCCGCCAGGTCGGCGTTTTCCATTTCAGTGACCAGCGAATGCACCATTTCTAGTTTTGTAGCGCTCAAATCGAGCGAACGAGCTGCGCGAATCGCTGCATTGAGCGCTCTGACGTCACGGTAGACCTGGGGTAGCGGAACGATGAGAATCGCAACAACAATGGCGAGGGCAGCGACCGTTACGACTTTGGGCCACGCATCGAGGATTTTCGAGAGCACCCGGTGAACATAACAGCTTCGGTACTCGCTGCAACAAGTGTCCCTCTCCTGTGTTTGAATGGGAAGGAAGGCTGAGCGGAGCAGTCGCTCATTGCGCACGCGCCGATGTCACGCCGGACTCGCGCGTGTTGCTCGCAACTTCGACGCGGCGAGGGTGTTGAGACGCTATGCGAAGCTTTTTATTGCTGTTCCTCGTAGCTTGTTCGGCGAACGACTTCGACGTCGCTACTCCGCCGAGCACACGTAGCGCTGCGCTTCTCAACGCCGGTCTCCCACCGACGCCGGCGCTTAGCGAGGATGTTTCGCTCGTGGACGAAGTGGCCGGCCGCGGCGTGTTTGCGCGGCCGCATATCCCCCCATATCGGACTACACGCGACGGCCGCGTCGGGCTCGACATGAGGAAGACTAGCGGCGACGTCGGTTTCTATTTGTTCGCGCCGGAGAAATCGACGGGCCCCTGGCGTGCTGCCGCGGCGGGCGTGACGCTACTTGCGAGCACAACGCCGCTTCGCGTCGGTCTCTCGAGCTTCTATGCTACCGGCGCAGTGCCGAGCCCAGGCGGTACCGAACACCGCACGATCTGTGACGCCTGGCCAACCTCGACGCGCCCAAACCCTTACCCCTGTGCCTCGAACTCGGCGATGGATTGCTACGACGTGACCATCGTGTCCGGCTATCCGTTCGGCGCAGGTGCCAACAAGCGGACGCGCCTCTACGGTCGACTCGCGCGGATCACCGTGCGCAACCCGAAGCGGGCCAACGCGAGCATCGTTTCCGTCGAGACGAACGAGGCAGCGCTTGGGCTTGCTGCAGGCGCCGGCCTGCAAACCGGCCCGGACCTCTTCGCGGAAAACTTCTTCGAGCCGACGATCACGGAGGACGGCCGCTTGTTAGTGGGTCGCATCGCCGACACGTCCGTGACGTGGGTGAACCCGGAGCCCGGCAGCGTCAGTCCAGGCAGGCAGATCGTCGACGTCGTCTATTCGGTATACGACGAAACTGCGCCGCCGTGCGATGTGACGCGATGGACGGCGCTGCACCCGATCACGCACGCGCACTACGATCGTATCGACCGCATGTCCGAGCGTTACGGCTTCGCGCACTATCCTTTGCGCGATCCCGAAGGCGCCCCGCTGCTCGATGGAGTCGATCTCCACGGCTCGTACCCTTGGATCGATCGGCGCGGTACGAACCTGTTCTTCACGACAACGAGCAACACGCTCTTTTATGATCAGGGTGGTGTCATCCAGGCGCGCTATGTAGAGAGTTGCGTCGACGGCGTCGCCTGCACGAGGCCCACTGTCGCAGATCTGCGTGACAAGGAGAACACCGAGGATACACGCGGCATCGCGATGGCGGGCTTGTGGACACACGGAAAGATGGTGCTGCTCGACGGCATTCTCAACAACACAGACTACGGTCTCGCTCGCCCTGACCTCGACCAACGGACGCTACAGCTCTACAGCGCCGGCACGGGTTCAACCGGCACCGTGCGTGTCGGCACCGGTCGCGACAATGGCGCAGGCGCACTTCCCGCAGGCGCCACACCGAACACGGCGTTCATCGATTCGATTGAGAATCGGTTCAACCATCGGGCGGACTTTCAACCCGCGACCGTACGCGACGTCGTGTGGGTCGTGAGTGCCGGCAAAGTCACTACCGAGGTCGCTTTCGACGACTACTTGGATCCACGTGCCTTGATCGTGAGCGACATGGTGGCGTCGATGAGCCACGATGACATCATTTTTTCGAACCAAATGCGTTACCACGATGGCTTCACGCAGACTTCAGCCACGCAGGGCACCGGCTTCGATCGCGATGTGCGTGTACAGAACGCGGCGACGGCCGTCACTGATACCGCCGCTCCGCTTCTGCTTCCGCCGACGCACGGTGATGTCTTGGGCGGTGCCCGCATCGAGCCCGTTTCGCTCGGGGGCATCTATGGCAAGGGAGTCTACTTGGACGGCGTGGACGACCGCATCGAGTACGCCATCCCAACGCAGCCGAGCACGACATTCCCGTTCTATATCGGCCTCTTCATTGATACGCGCGCGACGAACAACGCGTATCGCACGCTGATCAGCTTTCCGAACGGCGGCAAGTTCACGCTCAATGGCAATCAGTTGCGTTACGTGCGACCGAGCGGCGCCAACGCCGCCACCATCGCGCTGCCTGTGATCGCCGCAAACCAATGGCGACACCTCGGCTTCGTCGTCGAGAACCAGGGCCGGCGTATCTCGCTCTATGTCGACGGCTTCTTCTTTCATCTTCACAATGGCACCGTCGCCATTGCGTCACTGAGTCCCGCTGGCGTGCTCGCCATTGGTGCGGCGAGCAACGGCGTGCAAGCTTGGGTCGACGAGCTGAAGGTGCTCATGTACGCACCGTCTGTCGAGCTGATGTGCAACCACGCGCGGGGTAGCTTGGTGAAGCTCGAAGCCGCCTATAGTGGGTCTTGGTCAACCGTCGCTTCCGCCTATCCTGCGTCCGGTCACAATGCGCTCGCGAGCGGCCTCGGTCACCCGGTGGGTACGCGTTACGCTTGCCTGCATGATTACAGCGTTGCGCAAGAGTCGCTGCGTTTACTGCAGACGCTCCCGGCGAACCTCACTTCGATGCGCGCAATCCTCTTGGGATTACCGGACCTGCGCCACGGCGTGCCGCGTCCCGATAGCTCGGCCAACGTGTTCTGCACGAGCTGCCATATCACCGGTGAGCGTCCAAGCCTCGGACCAGAAGCCTTGTTAGCGAACGCCACCAACGCCGAGCTCGATCCTCGTCGCCAACCGCTTCAGCCTCCGCCGCTGCTCTTTGGCGTAGTGCCGGTCGACTATTACGGCGTTGGTTTACCCGGCGCGATCGCACCACCGGTCGATGGCCTGCTGCAGGATC
>JBIKMD010000495.1:0-4614 GCA_044359465.1 Myxococcota bacterium | reverse complement strand
GTCCATTGCGCTTCAGCACGCGCAGAGCGGCTTCGCCCTGCGGATCGTGCACTCCATTCTTCAAGGCCACATGCACGCGAAATCGCATGCCGCGGAGCTAGCAGAGTCGAGTCACAGGGGCAAATGCCAACCCGGGCGCGTCACACGTTCGTTACAAATAAGGAGACGCAAGGAGATGATTTCTGACAAACAACCTGAGTGGGCGACGATGTTCGCATAGGACCGCAAACCAAACGGGCAGCGCCTCCGTTGATCGGATGACTAGTGCGCCGCCAACCATCCCCACGCACCTCAGCCACCGAGAGGACTCCGCGGCGGCGTTCCTGGCAGCAACCCAGCGCGCGCATCAAACGGCTCAACCAGTCCGCCGGGGACCAGCGGCGCAGATCGCAGCGGCAATCGCATCCGTTCTTTGTCTTCCTGGGGATATTCTACATGCACAATCGGAGTTGAACGAGCGCCTCATCGACCGCACCACCAGCGTCATCCGCGATCTGTGGCAAGAAGGCGGCGTCATGGCCTTGCTAGCAAGCCTGGTAGCCTTCGTAGCGGCCCTGCCGCTAGTGTTGCTCAAAGCCATGAGCGTTGGCGCACTGCTCGCGGAACTACCGTTTCGTGCGTTGCGTTTTGTGCTGACTGAAGTGGGTAGAGCCACCGCAAATGAGCAAGCCACCAGCGCCGAAGAAGCGAACTTCCGTCGCATCGCGCCCGGTGCGTGGCCTCGCCATCCGCTCAATCGCGAAGTCGATGCGACTGTTGCGCGCTACACGAGCGATCCCATTGCGTTCGCGGGCGCGCCCTATCCAACGGATGTTCTCATCGTTCCCGGCTATGCCAATGCCGAGTTTCGAGGAGCGCTACATCCGCGCGCGATTGATCGGCTGCACATCGCCGCAGAAGATTTCGCCGAGGGGCGTGCACCGTTCATCTTGGTGTCAGGCGGAAACGTCCACCCTGCGGGAACACCCTTCAACGAAGCCACGGAAATGCGCCGCTACCTCATAGAGACATTACACGTGCCGGCAGACAGGATCATTCTCGAGCCTTTGGCACGTCATTCGCCCACGAATGTGCGCAACGCCGGCCGCTACATGGTGCAGAACGGGCTCACACGCGCACAAATCGTCTCGGATGCGCAGATCTTCGGCCAGCCCATGATCTTCAATGCGAGCCACGGACCATTTTTTGGGGTCGACTTTCGTTCGATCTTCGACAACGGAATCAGCTTTGGCCAGTATGAGCGCGTCGACAGTACCCATACGACGTATCGCCCGAGCGATGCTGTGAATTTAGCACGCACCGATGCACAAGGTCATACACTCGACGACGACTAAGAAACCAAGCAAGCGAGCGGACCACGACGCAACGGAAACTCAGTTGCCCGCGAACTGCACGCCTTCGAATGCCAGCGTCGGAGATTGCATAGAGGAATAGGCGTACGGATCGTTCCCCACCGCGACAAGCCGGTGCCACAGGTCCGCGTGATTGCCCGAAACATTGAGCTCGCCAACACTCTCTGCGCGCTCGCCACCACGAATGCGGAAACCCTGAACGCCGAACGAAAAATCTCCGGTGGTGCCGTTTGAGTTGCCACCGAGAAAACCAGTGATCAAAAAGCCCTCTTTGGCATCACGCATGATGCCGGCCAGGTCTTTGTTCCCATACTTCCAAGCAAGATTGGACATCCCCCCAGTGGTCGGTGCCCAGCCGAGCTTCTTACCGTAGTAGGTATCGATGAAGATGTTCTCGAGCACACCCTCATGAATGATTGGCATCTCGCGCGACGCGATTCCCTCCCCATCCCACAGGCGAGAACCAAAACCTTTTTTGATGAACGGAGCATCACGTACATCGAGTAAGGGGCTAGCGATCTTGGTCTTGAGTTTCCCCTCGAACATCGAGCGTTTTTGCTGAAAGCTCGCCGCGCTAGCAGGTCCAAGGAACGAGCCGAGCATACGGCCCGACGACCGGTTCTCGATCACCATGGTCAACACGCCAGAGTCTGGCTTCTTGCTACCAAGACGGCCCGCGGCCCGGTCCATGGCTTGTTTGCTGACATAGCCAATGGGCGGCAAGTCCGCGCGAAAACGCGCGCCCGCATAGCCTGCTTCTTCTGGCCGGCGACCATCCGCATCTTTCAGCGTGACGCTGGCCGAAAGCCAGAACGAGGTTTGCCTACGGGCACCTTCGAACCCATTGCTGTGCACGCGTGCGCCCACACTTTGGCTGTCAGACACGCCGCTGGTGATGCTGAGAATGTCCAAGTTCGGCCGCTCAGCACGGCAAGCGGCTTCGAGCGCTTTGGCTTGTTGCAAACGCTCGGCAGCCGTCACCGAATCATAACTTTGATCTTCGAGCTGCAAGTCGATGTCTTTGCGGCCCTCGTAAAGCTTGGCATCAGGCAAGGTGCGAAACGGATCGGGCGCGAGCGTTCGTGTCAACGCCACGGCGTCCTCAATGAAGCGCTCGAGCGCTGCAGGTCGCAAGTCACTCGTCGACAACGACGCGTAGCGTCCATCGACGTAGAGCTGCAGACCAATGGAGCGACTCGTCGCTTCGCTGATCTTCTCCAGTGCTCCGTCGCGCCACTGCACTTCTACTTCGCGCGACTTGCCGGCCGCAGCGGCCACTTCATTTGCACCCTTTTGTTTCGCAATCCGCACGGCGTTCTTTGCAACGTCGAGCATTTCTTTTTCTTCATTGTGACTCATTGACCACGTCCTCCAACCGTCATGGCCTTCACTCGCACCGTCGGCATACCTTGTGACACCGGAACGCTTTGGCCATCCTTGCCACAGGTCCAACCGCCTTCATCGATCGTGAGGTCGTCTGCGACCATGTCGATCTGTTCTAGCACTTTGGGGCCATTCCCAATGATGTTGACGTCCTTTACTGGCCGCGTGAGCTTGCCGTCTTCAATCATGTAACCGTTCTTCACGTAGAACGTGAAATCCCCGGCACCAATTTGTACTTGGCCATTGCTGAAATTGTTGCAGAAGATGCCGCGCTTCACGCTCGCGATGATCTCATCACGCTTATGCGGCCCGTTCTCCATATAGGTCGAACGCATGCGAGGAAGTGGCGCATGCCGGAAGCTCTCTCGGCGCCCACTTCCGGTAGGTTTCACGCCGTAGTGTTTCGCCGAAATGCGGTCATGAATGTAGGTTGCCAGCACACCGTTTTGCACGAGCGTCGTTTTCTGAACCTCATTGCCTTCGTCGTCCACATTGACGGCGCCCCGCGCGTGCGGCTGCGTGCCATCATCCACGATGCTGACGAACGGCGCCGCGATCTGCTTGTTAATCTTGTCCGCGTAGATGCTCGTGCCCTTCCGATTGAAATCGGCTTCCATGCCGTGACCGATCGCCTCGTGCAGCAAAATGCCGCTCGAGCCGGCGCCGAGCACCACTGGCATCTCACCCGCCGGCGGCTGCGTGGCTTCGAACAGAATCGTCGTCCGCTCGACGGCTTCTTTGACCATACGGTCCATGCGCGAGTCGCTGAAGAAATCGATGCCATCACGCGCAGCGGTATTGTAACCGTTCTGTTCGCGCACCCCGTTCTGCTCGGCGACACACGAGAGCGAGAGCAAGGTCATGGGCTGTTCGTCGAACGCCACCTTGCCTTCTGAGTCGATGAAGAACACGGCGCCCGCTTCGTCGGCGAAGCTAACGTTTACTTTTTTGATGCGTGGATCGCGCGCGAAGGCTTGCTCGTTGAGGCGCGTGAGCAGCGGCAGTTTTTGCTCGGTTCGCACCGCTTCCCATGGGGTCTTGAGTGGGTAGAACGATGCCGACTTCGTGAGTGCAAAGCTCGTTGGCCGAGCACGTGCAGGACCATCTGCCACCGCTGCTGCGGTTTGCGCCGCACGCCGCATCGCATCCAGCGTCAGATCTTCCGTATAGGCATAACCGGTTTGGTCCCCTTTGAGCACCCGGACGCCCACGCCGACTTCGACCCCTGCGTAAGCGCGATTCACTTCACCATCTTCGAGCGCGAGGCGGTGTACGATGCGGTGTTGAAAAAAGAGATCTGCGTATTCGCCGCCGCGGGAAAGCGCGGCTTCGAGCGTCGCTAAAACCAATGCCTCATCGACGCCAAAACTTTGAAAATAGAGGAAGCCTGCTTTCGCGACGCTCCCGAGATCGGATGACATCATAGGCGGGAATATGGGCGCCACTCCCCCTGATGTCAAAAGTCGTTTTGGGGAAGCGCCAGCCGGAACCGTCGTCAGGAAACATCGGCACTGAGCAAACCCGGAATGTCAGCCAGCGGCGCGTCGAAACGAATACCGTAAACGCTGCCGTCAGCCCAGCGAATGGTGCCGGTCGTCCGGCCATGTGCCCACGACAACACAACTGGCTCATCTTTGACGAAAGCCATGCCCTCAGCCTCGATCTTGCAGCCACTTTGGCTGATATCCCGGGCGACGACTCGCTGGTCGTCGTTCTGCGCCACGTGTTTCACGATCAGCTCCAGCGCAAAGGGAGGCTCGATGCGTGATTCGCTTCGTTTGCGCTCGCCCTTGGCGTAGGCCCACGCAATCTCTTCCACCAGCGGACTCAGCGTCGATGCGAAGCGAACGAGCACACCGGATTCGCCGTTCACCGTTTG
>JBIKMD010000494.1:0-4622 GCA_044359465.1 Myxococcota bacterium | reverse complement strand
GACCCTTGAACCGATGCACTGACGACGTCGAAGTTCATAGTGTATTCCTAACACTATATTGGTGTCATTATAACACTATGTCAAGAAGAAAGAGACGCGCCTAAATCGCGGTATAGTCAACGCTCCATGTCGCTCGACGGACCTAGTCCGCTTTCCAAGTTGCCCTCTCTGCTGCTCGCGCCCGTGCGTAAGCAGCTGAGCGGAACGCTGGTGCTCGAAACACCCGGCGCCATACGCAAGATCATCTATTCGCACGGCTGGCCAGTCGCCGCCTCGTCGTCTGCCGCAGATGAGCAAATCGAAACGCACCTGCTCAATATGAGTGCGCTCTCGCCGCCCCAGCTTCAAAAGGCGATCGCACTGAAGACCAGCAAGAAACTCGAGCTTGGCCAGGCGCTTCAAGAGCTTCAGCTCTTGTCGAGCACGACGTTCGTCGACCTCACGATGGACCTGCGCAAGCGCATCATCGTCGCCGCACTCTCTTCCCCTGCGACCACACGCTTCGAATCCTCGCCGCAGAGTGCTGGCGGCTTTGCCTACCTTCCAATGATTGAATGCTGTGTCCTCGCCATCGCGTCATGGCCGCAGAACGAGATCAACGGAGCGCTTCAGCCGATTGCGAACAAAACCCTCATGGTTCAGCAAGGCCAAGCCGAGTTGGCCATGACCCTTGGCGCCACCGTGAGCGTGCTCGCGCTGATGCAGCGCCTTTCGCGAGATCCCAAAACCACAGCCGCCGTTCTGTCGAGTGATCCACGCAGCAAAGTGGAGCTCGCGGTGTGTGTGCTGACGGAGATCGTCGCGCCGCCTGAGGACGTCTCGATGAAGGGTGGCTCACTCGACATCGAGCTCGGGAACGCGATTGCCGATTTGCAAAAGGGCACACGCTGGGACCCGGTAGTGCTTCCACCCGCCGTAGTGCGTCCTAAACCGTCCAATGCGCCACTCATCATTGCTGTCATTGCCACGGCAGTCGTGACGGTGATCATCATGCTCGCCCTCCGGCCTACGCCGCCTCCTCCTCAGAAAATTTACGTCGAAGCGCCAGCCCCACCACCCGTCGAAGCACCCGCCTCCACGTCGGTCCTCGCCATCGCAGGCGAACGCGCGCGCGAGTTGGCGATGATCGCTGCAGCGAATCGTTTGAGTGAAGAGGCGCGAGCCAAAGTGCAAACGCTCACGGAACGTGGCGATGAGGCCTTAGCCAAGAAGCGCCCTGCCGTAGCCATCAAACACTACCAAGCAGCGCTGCAAATCGATCCCACGTCTGCCGAGCTGCACAAAGCATTGGCGACCGCTTACGAGAAGAAAGGAGCAAAAGACGCGGCGCTCGCCGAGTACAAACTGTACCTACGTCTCGCTCCGACTGCAGACGACGCGGAAGCCATTCGCTCGCGCATCGTCAAATAGTCAAAGGATCTGACGCAGATGCGTCTCGATCGAGCCGCGCCATTGTTTGGGGTAGCCGAGCGACACCTCTTCAAAACGCACCCCGTCTCTATGCTGTGTGGAACGCACATGCAGATGCCCAGAGACAACCACTTTTGCTGAGAATCGCGTGTGCCACTGTTCGGTGAGTGTCGTGCCACACCAAATGGAGAAGCGGGGGATGAAGGGGAGAAACACCAGATCGTAGCGCAGCGGGAAATGGTTGATGAGGACCGTTGGCCCTTTGACCTGACTCAGGCGGGCTTCGGCCTCTCGCACGCGCGCATGACACCATGCGATTTTCGACGCAAAGGGCTCGGCGTGCAAACGATATTCATCTGTGCACATGAGGCCACTGTCACGCGCCCAAGCGAGCGCATTATCCTGCGCAACGTCGTCTGGTCGAAAGCTATAGTCATAGAGCGTAAACAAAGGGGCTAGCGTCAGCACCTCTCCGTGGTGGTCGAAGGTCTCGAAGGGATCTTCGGGCGTGAGCACACCATAACGACGCGCAATGGACACTACCGCATCGTACTTCGCTTGCCCTCGCAGCTCAGGCGCATCGTCCATTGACCAAAGCTCGTGGTTACCAGGCACCCACAACACGCGTTTGAACTTGGAGACAGCCTGCGAAAACGCGAGCTCCAGATCCGCAAGACGTTCGGCAATGTCACCGCCAAGAATGAGCCAATCATCCGGTCGCGCGATAAGCTGAAGGAACGCTTCCTTGTTGTGCGGATAGCTCAAATGCAGATCGCTGATGGCCCAAAGGTGCACACTCAAGACGTAGCGAACGCGTGTGCTCTCAGCAACTGTTCTGACACAATGCTCACTGTGGCAGCAGGCTAGTCATGCGGAGCGTGAAGTCATTCAGCAGCGTCCAACTGGGACCGTTGCTGCCTTCAACGACGACTGTCACGAGCATGAACGACAAGCCCGCGACAAACAACGCACCAGGCACCCAGCGAAGAAGGTGCAATTGAGCACGCACAGGCCAATGGCCGCCGTCACGCACACCGTTTAGTGACTGTACACGGAACATCACATACGAAAACGGACCAAGCGCGCACAGCCAAGCAATGAAATTGACGAGCGGAACGCCTTTGAACCACGGCGGAAGCGACTCGTGCCACACCCAGCAGCGCGCCGCGGTTGCAAGCGGGTCAATCTGCAAATCGAGCAATGTGGCGCATACCGCCACTGCTGCGCTCGAGAACAATGCCGAGCGGCCGAGCCAAGGCAAACGCGCCCGCAGCGTCCACACCACAAAGGTCGCCATTAGCAAGACGACGCTCCAACCGATCATGGTGGCGACCGGGGCAACCAAGGGAGGGACAATGGTGCTGGTGAGCAAAGACTCGTGGAAGAAGCCAAGAACGATACCGCCATTCTCGAGCAGCGCTCCATAGACGAAGGCGACGCCGAAGAATAACGGCACATGTGAACGTTGGTGCGCAAACGCGTGCGCAATCAGCAACCCTGCCCAAGCAAAATTCGACCATTCGTAAACGCGCAGCAGCGTGACGGGGTCGATCGGTGATGGCCTGTGCCAGAAAAACGTCAGCAACGGCAAACCGAAGGCGAGCAACACACTCGTGAGCAACAGGCGCCACTGCAGGCGTCCAAACGCCGAAGCGCGGGCGGCCTGATGTGCCACAAACACGGCAATCGGAAACAACGCCGTCGGCGCCAAATCTGCACGCGGCGGCTGCATGTTCGTGAGCTCGGTATTCAGCAAAAGCTGCGCGTAAATGAAAAACATCCAGGCCGGGAGGTAACGCCACAGCTCCTGGCGCGCCGCGGTAAGCGTTTTGGTTCTCGCCTGCGCTGGGACTTCTTCCCGAAGCACTTGCTCGGTCACTTGAGACATAAACCCTCCCGAGGAGCGAAGGACATTTCCCTCGGATCCACCCAGGGTCAAGCAATTTCACGCAGAAACGCGACTCGCCGCGGCTACAACAAGTCCGTCACCAGCGTTCCACCGCTGACCGCCTCTACGCCTTCCACAGCAAACGCGCCTGTCACTGAAATGCGGTGCGCGCTACCTGCTGCTTTGGAAACCCGCGCTATCTTGTGTGGAACGCCACCTTTGACGAGCACCAATCGGTTGGGCATGGGCAGCACGAACGCCCCGTTCATTTTGCTCTTCTTATCGTTGGCGGCGATGAGGAGCTCCCCACCCCACTGTGGGCGCCATTCCTCGTGCGCATAAAAGCTGAACGCGCCACTATAGCCGCCCCCATCGTCATGCCAATCGAGCCCCGTTTCTTGTGGATACACATAACCGCAGGCCGTCGCGGTGCGCCAGGCCTTCCCTGCTCGGCCAATCCAGGGCGCGAAGGTCTTTTGATGCTTCAAAACGAAGTCGAGGAGCAGATCGAGGGGCGAGTCCGATGGGTAGGAAAAGTAGTTCCCAGAACCGGTTCGTAGCACGTTGCACCCGAGCTCGGTCGCAATCACGGGCGTGCACAGCGGATGACCATTATCGAGGCTCCACGCTTTGAGCCGTTCGACGCGGTTGATGAACTCGAGATTTGCCTCGTTAGCGAAATAGTACCGCAACTTCTGCAACCCTTGGCGGGGCAGAACGTCGTCGAAAACTGCATAGTGTGGTTGGTCGATGACTAGCTTCATCGCGGCGCAGTATCACAAAGCAGCTCTCAACGCGCTGGAGTGCGGTTCAGCTTGCATGATTTCGTTGTCGATGCCGAGCTCGACCACCCCCTGTGTCAGCGTTGTTGTCGCGTTCCGCAACCGCAGCCTGAAGCAGTTGAAGTCCACCGTTCAATTGCGGGGAGGTGTGCGCCGAAGCGAACGCGATCTCCGGACAAAACTCTCGTTAGCCATCCTTACCGACGGCGGTGTGGGCAACGGGCTCCGCAGACGCCGGTGCCAGATCCGTGATGAAGCTCAAAATTGGTGCGGTAGCGAGTGTGGTTGCCACAGCCATGATCACGAGCATCGCGAACAGCTCAGGAGAAAGAATCTTTAGGTCGTACCCAATATTGAGCACGATGAGCTCCATCAGCCCGCGCGTATTCATCAAAATTCCGAGCGCAGACGCATCGCGCCAACTCAGCCCTGTCACACGTGCGGCGATAGCGGAACCCAAGAATTTTCCGGCCGAAGCCACTACGATGATCAACAAAACGATAGACCAAGCACTCACCAGAGAGAGCTGCGTTCGCATTCCC